>DATJMX010000037.1 GCA_035508495.1 Candidatus Binataceae bacterium | reverse complement strand
AATCCTTGGATGAAGGCGAGAATACTTTGCCCTCACCGTGCCCGAACTGGTGATGCATACCGACATATGAAGGGCGTCTACGATTGTCGGATCAGGCAAAAAAGGCCGAATAAGACGACGCAGCCGCCCCGCATATGTCTGCAGTGCCCCCTAGGTAGACGGACTCCGGAACCTCAAGTCCGGGTTCGACTCCCGGCCGGGGCAATCGACTTCGACCTGTTCGATGTTTTCCGTGCCCGACATCTGGTAGAAGCCGCTTCCGCCTATCACTCCGATTGTCGTTTTCGCCAACTACTACCCAGCTATCCGACCTGAACGGTTCGCTCACCGCCTGCTGAACCCGAACGATGATCTGCGCAGAGTTGCCCGCATGCCGCGGCGATATCGCGGCCCCTCCTCTCGCGGATGGTGGCGGTCAAGTTACCCCGATGAAGAATAGCTTGAAAGGCCTCTACCGAAGCGCGCGCACTGCTCTCGAACCCCCGATTCCTCGAACGGTTTGAAGAAAATCAGGTTCACCTTCGTCTTCAGCGGAGCCAACGGTTTTACCAGCCGGTGCGCATCCATGGGCGTATCGTTCACCCCCGCCAGCATCACGTATTCGAAGGCGATGCGACTGCGTCGTTTTAACGGCAGGCGCTGGCAGGTCTCGAGCAATTGCTCGATCGGATAGCGCGCGTTGAGCGCAATCCGGTCGCAGACTTGTCCACCAGTTGCCGCCGTTGATAATCATCGTAACCCCGCCACTTGAGGAACATCCTTTGCCAAGTTCAGCCAAGGTTCTGACGATCGTCGGCAGCGGCGCACCGTAACCCCCCAACGGCACGGCACCATCATCTTGAACAGATTGGCGGCTTGAAGGGCCTCGACATTTTCGTCCGGAAGACGACGGTCGCGTTCAGCACGCGTCGCATTGCGCGCCAGCAGTGGACGTAATTCAGCGGCTAGTGAAACCAGCTCCAGGCAGTCATCCGTTTGAGCCATTTTTCCTCCGCGAGCCTCACTGTAAATTGAAGCCAGGGGTACGGATTGCGCAAGCTTCTAGTGAACTAGGTGGAGCGCGGGCCGACTCGCGCGCGCATGTAGTGATTTAGCGAGTGAAGGCGAAGACCGTCCGTGCGGCCGGTAAAATACCGCGCCGTTGCCTCATCAGGACCGAAATCCGTTACCTCGGCGAAGCCGACTTTCCGCACTTGTTCAGCCAGTTTGGCGGGTTCGAAAAACGTCGTCTGTGGTTCACCACGAGCTTGCGCAGCCATCAACACAACGGCAAGCATTTTTTGTGTCTCCGCATCAACTAGATCTTTTGGAACGCTATACTCGAAGATGATTTCCGTTCCGGCTGCGAGTGCGGCTATCGCCTCCAATGTGCCGAAAATCGCGTCGGTAGAAAGGTACATGGTAACACCGAGCCATGAGAAAAGGCTGGGCGCGACTGTCCGATAGCCACTCATCCGCAAATTATCGATCAGCGATTCCCTCTCGAAATCGACCGCTACAAGGCTCAGGTGAGCCGGCAGCTCTATACCTGCCGCGCGAAGACGAGTCCGCTTCCAGGCCTGGGTGGCAGGATGATCCACTTCGAAGGTATGCAAAGCCGTTGCGAGTTCTGATCGCCGATAAGCGAAAGAGTCCAGCCCGGCGCCAAGGATCACGTACTGGGAAACGCCCCGTCTAACAGCCTCGTCAACTTCGTCCTCGAGGTAACGGCTTCGCATGACAAGCTGAGCCGTCATTGTGCGACGAAGCTTTAGAGCGAAGTCGGGAGTTGTAGTTCGCGCCAATTCTCCATCTAACTGATCGATCTGCGCCTTGAGAGCGGCCTCGCTCTCGCATCCGGAAAGCTGCAGTGCAAGCGTATCTTTGAAGACCTTGGGCGGCTGGTCCCACAAGAGATGAGCAGCGCGACCCATCGCGCTGATTATGGCGGTGGCGCTCGGTTTACCATCTTCCATTTGATCCCCCTAATGATATCGGCATCAACCGTAATTCAGTAGCGTTGTCTCTCGTTCGTCAGATCCAACTCGAGAGCGCTACCGCTGGCGGGACCTTTTCTCCCTGCACGGTTATGACTGCGACGACCTGACGTCTTGGCAATTCGACCAATCGCGAGAAATCCGCAGCGACGACCGTCCGATGCATCACGCGGGTCGCCTCATCACAGTCGTGATCGCTTGGTGTCACGTGCAGCGATTGTCCCACATGATGCGTGGTTTTCTTAGCGCCAACTCTGTTCGCGCAAACTGAGCTCCGATTATTCGTGAGGTTTGCGAAGCATTGGAAACAAGGGCGGCGAGTCAGCCACCTGGATGGTGCCCATAAGCTCGAACCCGCATCGGATATACAAGCTGAGATTGCGCGGATTGGATGATTCAAGGTACGCAAGCTTCTTCTCGCGATCGCTTCGTTCAAGAGCGTGCATCATCAGCCGGGAGCCGAAGCCCCGCGCTTGAAACATTGGATCAACGCCAACAACCGGCAGGTACCAGTGTGGTTCATCGGGATGGAAGTTGCCCATTTTTTCTAATATTGAGAATGTCGTCTGCAGCCGATGTTTGGGGACGCTCTCTCTGATGATCGACACCATCTTTTCCTCGTTCGGTTGAACCTTGGGCGGGAGCCAGAGCGCCGCGCCACAGTAGCCTTCCACATAATAGGCACTGCCGACATCGAAGGACGCACCGCCGAACGCATTAACAAACTCGTCCATTCGTCCGAAGTATTTGTGCGCTTCAGGCCACAGCCATCGCGCCACCGGATCGGTCACGAACGCGGCTAAAATCGTTGATATCAGCTTGTTCTTCTCGTCGCAGGTCGCGGACTTGACTGTAGTTTCCATTTTTATGTCCATTTTTGTTTTAAGCGTTCTCAAATCCGGCATTCCAGCTAGCGGTATCGGTGTATTCGCGATGACGGCAGATCAAGCCCTCGCGGAAATCGAAGATCTGCACCCACCTGGCCTCGACAACCCGGCCCGTCGCGCGGACAAGGCATCGCTCGTGTCCAAGCACGACGACGGAATCGCTACTGAGAATGAATTCGTCGCCTTCAAATTCTTGAAAATCGAGCACTGCGGCCAAGGTCCTAAAGTATTGTTCGACTTCCGTGCGACCGCGCCATGGATGCGCCCAAGGCACACGCGCCATAGCCGGAGGAAAAAATTCCACATCGGCGGAGACAGAACTCAGCAGCGTCGGCAAGTTGCGCTCGGTGAAAGCCTTGTAAGCGCGCTGTATCGTTTGCAGATTGTCTTGTTCGCTCATCACGGTTCTCCATCGCAACCCCATCACGCTTGATTAGTCACGGGGCGATTACAGCATGGGATTGGCGTCGGGCTGCTTCAGTTTAAACATACCCACGGCGCGATATGCCCCCTGACTCACAGCAAAGTGCTGCGAGGCGGCAGCGATATCGCGGAAGCATCGCTGCAACGGATTGGCGTCGAAAAGTGCGGTTCCTCCTGCCGCCTGGAAAGCGGCGGTCGTCACGCGTTGCGCCACCTCGGTGATATAGCTACCGGCGGCACGAACTTCGGCCTGACGCGCAGGTGGCGGCACGCATCCAGTCTGCGCCTCCGTGTAAAGATCGCTCATCACTCGGATTCCGTAGGCACGCGCCGCAGCGAGTTCGATCTCTGCCTTGCCGAGAGCGAACTGAACATGCGGCTGTGCGGACAAGCCGGAGGGCGGAAACCCGCGACCCTTCTCGGTTGCTTGTACGAGGATTTCGTCCAATGCCCGGCGCGCGATTCCAAGCGCGATCCCAATATGAAATGAAATGACCCACGCCGGTGTGCCGAGCCTGAATGCCGGGCCGCCCGTTGTTGCTTTTCCCATCAAGAGGTCTTCAAAAGAGAAAGTCATCGCGTCCGGAACGAACTGGTCTTCGATGCTGTAATCGGAGCTTCCGGACGCCCTTAACCCCGCTACCTGCCAGTTATCGTGAATAACAACTTGTTCGCGAGGCAGAACAACTACGCGCGCTTCCATAATCGGCCGGCCCGGAATCACAGCTCCCGCGGCCACCCATTTGACATGATAGATGCCGCTCCCATACGGCCAGCGACCTCTGACTCTATAGCCTCCGGTAACGCGTTCAGCGCTGCCCTTAGGCAGGAGGGAACCGACAACCAGCGGAATCGTGTCGGCAAAGAGTCTTCTGCTCGTAGCGATCGGCAAGTATGCTCCGAGCGTGGCGGTTGCGCCCGCTAGAATCCCAACTGTCCAACTTGCGGATGCATCGAGTCGGGCAATCGCTTCTAGAACCAGGAGTTGCGTAACTGGATCAGCTTCCAGTCCGCCAAGCTCGCGAGGAGAGCAGAATCGTAATAGCCGCGTAGTGCGCAGCGCCGCCATCGTGGGCTCATCGAGTCGGCCGAGGGCTTCCGAGGCCGCTGCATGCCCGGCCACAATCGGCGCTATCGACTCGATCTCGGCCAACAACCCTTTGCGAAGCACTTCTTCCTGATGCATTCGCTTGCCTGGCTCTGGCCGGTTCGGGAGGTCACCGTGTAACTTCTTGTCAACACGCGGGAGCGCTCTCGAAATACTCATAGCTCCTCCGCTAAAGAAAGATTCGCTGACTATAAGTCCAGATCCATGCCGACTTCGCGCTTCATGGCGGCGGCGAACTCCTCGTCAGTTGCGATGGCGTGCAGGTCTACCCAGTGCTCGTCAGTGATCGACGCGCGATACTTGAGCAGGCCCTCGGCGTCTGGTCCGAGCGGGTGGCGCAACTGCCAGGTGCCGCTCTGCACGATCTCAACGATTCGATTAGCGGCCACCGAGGCTGCCTGGCCCATCTTGAGCGACGCCGCGTAAATGGCGTTCATCCGCCGTTCTTGCGGGTAATGAGTATTCTTGGGTAGGTCCCGCATCTTCCCGAATATCGGAGTTACAAACACTCCGGGCTCTACGATCGTGACGTGAATGCCAAACCGTTTGACCTCGCCGGCCAGGATTTCGCTGATCGCCTCGAGCGCGTACTTGGAGCCACTGTACGGACCTTGCGAGAGGCCGCACATCCGCCCACCGACGGTTGAGACATTAACGATGTGTCCGCTGCCCTGCTTACGCATGCCGGGAAGCGCCGCCTGGATGCATCTCAGCGCGCCGAAATAGTTCGTTTCCATCACACGCCGGAACTCGGACAGGGGAAGCTCCTCGGTCGCTCCTTGAGCGTGGATTCCGGCATTGTTGACCAGTACGTCGACTCGTCGGGCCTCGGCGAGGATTTTGCTGAATGCCTCGCTGACCGAGCGATCGTCATCGACGTCCATAGTCACGATCTTGATCGGCAACTTTTCCGCTTTGGTGATGGTGGCCAATTCCGGCGATGCCTCCGGACGACGCATGGTTGCGTAGGTTTGATACCCAGCGCGACCGAAAGCAACCGCGCTCGCGAGTCCGATTCCGGTGCTCGTTCCTGTAATTACAGCGACGGCCATTGCAAACCCTCCCCTTGTTCTGTTGGTGCTTTTGGATTGGTTCGATTTTCCGAGCAGATAGTTCGCGAAAACTTGATGCCCGCGGGAATCGACAGCTTACGTGGCGGTGAAACTGCCGATCCCCGCAACACGATTAAAGCGGAACCTCTTCGATGATGTTTGCCACATACGATTCATACGGCGGGTTACCATTGCTGTAGATCGTCTGGAGCAGTCGCTGCATCTCCGGATCCGAACTGGCCTTGTCGAAGGCTGCGTAGCCGGGATACGTGTGGACGACGATGATATTTCCAGTATCAACGCCAGTGGTCACCCGGCCCACGAGATAATCCCCGCCGCACCGCTCGACCACCTTCTTGAAAGCCCTCGCGCTCTCGAAAAGCTCTGCGTAGCCGCCCGGCTTTACCCGAAAATTTACTCCGATTCGTATTGCTGACATTGGTTATTACCTCCCTTCATTTGATCACCGTCGCAAAGTCTAGGCGTTCATTCTGAATGTACGGACCGTTCATCGCGACTCTGCGGTGTTGAGCTGAGATGGACGGGATCGCGCCTGGGTCGTTTCTCCAGACGTTTTGTCCCGATCGTTTCGAGCTTTGTTCGAGCTCAAGTACACCTGTCTACCGTTCGTCGGTCATCGAGGCGTAATCCGATTTGCAGCATGCTGGGAATCGAATTAAGGTCGCAGATGACGCGCTTCGTTTGGGATCCAGGAAAATGGGTCTTCGGTCTCCAATACTCACTCCGGTTAATGGTAAATAAGCTAGATTCGATCAGGATGTCCTTAAATTTCGCCATAATTTCTACTTAATTTTTCCAACCCCGTCGGTTGATCGACTTGCCGATTCCCCAGCTACAGCTCTTTCCGCCCTTCAATCTGGATGCTGCAAATGGCCAACTGAAGCGAGGGAAGCAGCGCATCGCGTTGCGACGCAAGACCTTCGAAATGCTCTGCTATCTGGTCGATCGTCCTCAGGAGTTGGTGACGAAGGAGGCCCTGCTCGACGCTCTTTGGCCCGATGTGATTGTGAGCGATTCGATGCCTTCAATTTGCGTCGCCGAATTACGCAAGGCGCTGGGTGACGATCCAAGAGAACCAATTTTCATTGAAACAGTGCATGGCCGCGGCTATCGCTTCGTCGCCAAGGTCGAGATTGCCGGTGCGATCGCTTCTTCATCCCGCCTCGCGTCTGCGCCACAGGATCCGCCGGTGATTATGGTGGGACGCGCGACCGAATTAGCTCGCTTACAAGGGTTCTTTAGGCAAACGCTAGCGGGTGCCCGACGGGTTATCTTTGTTGCCGGCGAGGCCGGAATCGGGAAAACGACGCTCGTCAGGGCGTTTCTTCGTTCAATCAGCGATAACAGAGTTCGAATCGGATACGGTCAGTGCGTCGAGCGATATGGCAGGGGCGAGCCCTATATGCCGGTTCTTGAGGCTTTGACTCGCCTGGGTCAAGAGGCAGGTGGGGAGCGCGTCGTGGAGATCCTCGACCGGCTCGCCCCAAGCTGGCTTGCACAGATGCCCGCCCTATTGAGCGAAGCAGATCGCACGCGCCTTCAGGCCGCAGCGCAGAACGTAGCGCGGCAGCGGATGCTGCGTGAGTTGTTGCAAGCCCTCGAAGCGCTTACGACGGACTCGCCGCTGGTGCTGTTTATTGAAGATTTGCACTGGTGCGATTTCTCGAGCTTAGAGTTGATTTCGGCTGTCGCACGGCGGACCGAACCAGCACGTCTGCTCGTAATCGGTAACTATCGACCGATCGAGATGCTGACGAGCGACCACCCACTGCTCGCTCTAAAGGTGGAGCTGGAACTTCATAAACAATGTGAAGAGCTTCGACTCGAGTTGTTGAGTAGGAGTGACGTAGCGGCCTATCTCGCCGAGCGCTTTGCCGATCTTGAAAAACATTCGCTGGAGAGCCTCGTCCCGGTGATTCATGAACGATCCGACGGGAATCCGCTGTTTATGGTCAACATGGTGGATTCCCTCGTAAAGAACGGTTCACCTTTCTTGCCAGGCAAGTTCGAGCCGCCACGCAGTATCTTGCAGATGATTGAGCGTAACTTGCAGCGTCTCAGTGCGGACGAGCAAACGATACTCGAGACGGCGAGTGTTGTAGGTGCTGAATTCTCTGCCGCAGCCGTGGCCGCAGGGCTTGAATGCCCAGTCAGCGCCGTCGAGACCTGCTGCACTCGCTTGTCGCGTCACGAGCAGTTCGTTACTGCTCAGGGGATCAGTAGGTGGCCTGATGGTACTCGCGCAGCCCACGTGCGCTTTCATCACGCTCTTTATCGAGACGTTTTGTATGACCGCGTGCCGCCCAGTCGACAAATCGAGCTGCATAGACGGATTGCTGCGCGGCTGGAACAAGGTTATGGCGCGCAGGTCGGCGAAATCGCAGCGGAGCTCGCCGATCACTATCGTCGCGCCAATGACGGGAATAAATCCGCTGCATATTTTCATCTCGCCGGTGAACGCGCCGCCGACAGGCGGGCCTATCGCGAAGCCGAACAACATTACCGCGACGCTCTCGCGATGCTGTTATCAATGCCTGAGTCGACCGAGCGTAAGAGCCGCGAACTTATCTCGCAGCTCGCGCTCGGCGGAATAATGGTGGCGACGCGCGGTTGGTCAGACGTAAAAACCGCCGCAGTCTATTCGCGCGCGCGAGCCCTCGCCGATCGAGCGGGCGCAGCCGCGTCACTGCAAGTATTCAACGGCATCTGGGCCTCCGTAGCCACGCGCGGCGAGCTGCACATGGCCGTCGCCATAGCCGACCAAATGCTCGACCTTGCACGCGGCATAGACCATCCGCGCGCTCTTTTCCTCGCGCACTATGCACAAGGAGTGCGCTTCGCCCTGGGCGATTTGGCCTCGGGTGCCCATCACTTTCTCAAGGCTGCAGAGTACTATCGCGAAGACGATTTCCGTGACACTCCTGACGACCCTGGAGCGATGTCTCTCGTTTGGGCAGGGCTCATAAAGTGGTTGATGGGTTATCCAGCACAGGCGCGGCGGCTGACGGACGATGCTCGCAGGCTCGCCCTGCGTCTAAATAAATCTTTTGCGTTGGCTTACACCAACGCGATTGGAGCGGTGACTGACGGCTTCCTGGGTGACTTCGCGCGCGCGAGTGCTGCCTCCAAAGAAGCGGAAAGAGTAAGTACGGATTTTGGATTTCCGATCTTTAACGGATTGGGCAAGATCGCCGGGGCTTGGTCGCGGGCTGAAATGGGGGAAGTTGGTGACGCTGTTGCCTCAATACGATCTGGTCTCCTAGAAATAGACGCCGTGAGATTCTACGTCTTTAGGACACTCTATTTAAGCATCCTGACCCAAACGCAAGTCTTGGCTGGAAGTATCGATGACGCGCTAGTTTCGGCTCAAGAGGCACTAGAGGCCAATCCCGATGAGTTGTTCTGCCGCCCTTGGATGTTTCAGCTCCGCGGCGAGCTTTTTCTCCGCAGACCGGTACACGAACAGAATCGCTTAGAACTCGCTGAGCATGATTTCCGCGAAGCCATCGGCCTGGCGCGAGAGATTGGCGCGAAGTCGCTTGAGCTGCGCGCTACTATCAGCCTCGCTCGATTACCTCGTAAGCGAGGACGGCGCGACGAAGCACTCGCGGAGCTCGCAGAGATCTACGCGTGGTTCACCGAGGGCCACGACACTGCTGATCTTGAACAAGCGAGGACCTTGCTTGAGTCTTAAGCTCGCGCGCCAAGCGAAAGCGACGCCTACGGCCCGTTCCGCTTGGCTCAAAAGCCGAAACAACGAGCCCAGGAAATCACTCGTTTGCTCGAAGGCTCCGGGTTCCGCGCGGAAGATAAAGGCGGAGAGATCAGCGACAGCCAATGTCTCCAAACGCTTGATCTCATCCTTTATTGTCGACGCATCGCCAACTAATGCGACGTCGACGGGTTCGGCAACGTCGCCTCGATCCCACATGGCCCGATAGGACCGCAAATCGCGATAAACCCGAAAAGCTTCGCGGCGACTGCGCGTGCGGAAGCTACGTCATCGACGGTTGCAAGTGGGACCTGACTGATATCTGCGAACTTCACGAAGAGTCAGTCCAGCCGATCGAAGCAGTTCGTTAAGCTCAGGCTTGGTTCTCGTTCTTCCACCTCTCTGGGCCAATTTTCCCCAGCTCAACTAAGAAGCCCCACACGAGGGGGCCTTTTTCCGAAGTCCCGTACAGCTTCGACGAACAGTAGTGCGCCCTACTGCCCAGCTCGTCGAGCTTCTGCGCGCAATCACTGTTTCTATCGGCCCGGAATAATCACGCCTTGCACTGCGCGAATTACTTACCGCGATGCCGCCGGACGACCACGGGCGCATAGGTCAAGATTCAGCACAGGTCCCGGTAAGTTTCCGATTTGACCTCGCGATGGAGCGAGACAAGAGCGCCAGCGGTTGTACTACGCTCGAACAACTTCACACTTACCTTTTTTTAAATGCGAATTACTATTTCGATCATCTTCAGCGCGAAATTTCGTAATGGAGCCGGCCTTCGGACAACCCAGCAGGCGATCGAAAACAGTATGAAAAACACCATTTTGACGGTCGTCGGATGCGCGTTGCTGGTTTGGGTCGGAGCGGCGCATGCACAGACAGGGCGCTACGTGGATAATGGCGATGGCACGATCACCGACAAGAACACCGGGCTCATGTGGGAAAAGAAGACCACGGGCGGCGGTGTGCACGAAGTGAACAACTAGTATTCATGGAGCAAAGATGGGACGCAGCCGAACAGAACGGCCTTCGTAGATTTTTTGGGCACCCTCAACGAAGGGTTGGTGTCCAGTAGAACCGCGCCTATCACTAATTGTTTCGCCTACCACTGTGACTGGCGATTGCCGACGAGCGAGGAACTCCGGGGGATTTTCGATCCAGCCGCGCCTGGCTGTGCGCAGCCCGGAGGATCTCGGATTTTTCCAGTTTCCGCACCGCCCATGCATCGACCCCGCATTTGGGCCGACGAAGCCAAACTTCTACTTGTCGGCCACGACCGACAGCACCAGTTCGAACTACTCATGGGGCGTTAACTTCTCCGATTTCCGCGGCACCTTGGGCAGCGGCACTAAGACCTTTAACCTCTGGGCACGTGCAGTACGCTGAGGCTTTTGGTGATCGATTATTGGGTGATTCGTCGATTGGCTATTTGATAAGGAAATTTCGGTTCACGGAAAGAAGGTATTATGAGAAGCATCAATCCGACGCTTTTTGCATGTGCGCGATATTGTCAGTGGCAGTTCGCACCCAATTCCGCTTGCATCGCGCAATAGTATTGACCGACATTCTAGTCCGATTCAAACTCTGACAACGACTATTTGTTGAAGCGATGCTATCATGGAATTTACGAGCTGGGTTGGCTGGGGTTTGGCAGATACTGCAGCAAATCGAGCTCGTCCGGCGCATCACCAAGCCTGGTTTCAATTTTGGTACAAGGCAACCCGTGCGGAAGGCCACTCTGTTGGCCGGACTGCGGGGAAAGCTGTGTCGCATTCTTTTTCGTTCCGAGCTGTGTTATCCACTACCCTCAATGTTCGCTGCGATCAGACACCGATACGACGCCGGAATCCAAAAATCAGTCGCGGCCGACGCATCGAGGCATCCGTGATCACCAACCGTACGCAGAATTCATGGCTGACCGTTTCGATGGTTCTCGTGCTGGTCTTTCTCCCAGGATACTACGGGAGCATCGCCGCCGCGGAGATACCAGAAACATATGCCTGTAACGAAGGATGGGGACGCGTATGTTCGGTGCTGTTCGTTGGCGATAGTTTCACGCACGGGCGCTATACACCGGTGCGAACCTACAATGCGCAGACACCCGGTGAACCGTGGCAGCCTCCCCAGGTTATCGACGAGAACTATGGCCAGACTGGCGAGCGCGAAGAGTCGCCCGCTGAGTCCGGGCCATGGGGCGGCATTCCGGGGATCTTCTCCGAACTGGCCCAGGAGATGCGCCTCAGCTACGAGGTCCATATTGAGGCCATCTCTGCAACCAGCCTGAAAAAGAACTACGAGGCAGCCTCGGACGTGATCGCGCAAGCGGGCTGGCAGGCAGTGGTGCTGCAGGAACTAAGCGTCAAGCCGCTGCCACGCTCCCTCACCAATAATGATCACAGTGATCCGCCCGGTTTCTGGGCCAGTGTGCAGACGATCGAGCAAGCCGTACACGTAGTTGCGCCAAAAGCCCAGATCATTCTCTACGAAACCTGGGCGAGCGGAGACCTGGCAGAGGAAATCGCTGGCGATCCGACCCAGCCGGGTTTTTCTCAGAAATATATAAAGGCGTTGAACGATGTTCTCGATGCGAACCTCGCCAGTTATCGGTGCGCCGCGCAGCGCGATGGCAAGGTCACCGGTGTCGCACCAGCGGGTGAAGCGTGGCGCCGTGCCTGGAACGACGGACTGGCCAATCCGAATCCCTTTCTATCTCGCCCTTCCGCCCTGCCGCTCCTTTGGTACGGAATCAATGCGGTCAACGATCCTCCCATCAAGAAACCCGACTACCACCATCCCAGCCGGTATGGCGCCTATCTGAGCGGTCTCGTCCTTTTTGTGAAGATGACGGGGGCTGATGTACGCAAACTTGGAGCGAGCGAGCAGGCGGCCGCTGAACTCGGCATCCCCGGCAAGCTTGCATCGCGATTGCAGCAGGAGGCTTGGCTGGCGGTTAAGGGCTTTCCGCTCACGTGGGCGGGTATCACTCCCCGTCCGTGCAGTCTGGTCGACACTGGAGACTAACCGTCTCAATCTTCGAGCCGAAACCGTAGTCCGCTGGTATCAGCGAGGCTTCCACTTCTACTGCCGTAGCAAGGCCCAGATTCAAGAGCCTCGGGTTGTCGCTCGACGAGCTGCCAATCAGAGTCAGAGACGCGCTTTGTTCTCCCGGCAAATAGACGTGATGTAGCTCCGGATTGTAAGCGATGACGTCTACGCCATTGTCAGATGAGATCTGTCCTGTCGGTAGGAGGTAAAGGCGGAATCTACTCTAGCGGCGGGTGACTATTGCCACTTGCAGCGGCAGGCCGCTGATTGCGCCGTCACCGCCGCTTGCCTGGGCGCCGGTGATGGTGATGGCGGACTTTGCGAGCGCCGGTTGGGGTGTGCTGCTGCCGCCGCATCCGGCGGCTGCGACCGCCAGGAGCAGGCCCAGCGACATCATCGCGATCAGCGCGCGCTTGCGCTTGTCGCGCTCGATTAGCGCAAGACAGACGCCGAGCAGAATCAGCCCGAGCATCAGCGGCATCGCGTCTTCAGGATGGGGTGACAACGTGTTCGCGTATGCAAGCTTCAGCGGTCCACCAAGCATTGCCGCATTCCCGGCGATAGTCGCAGTGACGGTGAAGGTCACTGAGCCGCCGGCCGCAACCATCAGCGCCGGGCTGAAGGTAAAGCTATTCGATTCGCCAATCGCGCCGGAGGGCTGCCCGGACTCGCCGGCGCCACTCAGACTCAACCCGGAGAAAAGCCCCGGATGGCTGAGCGCGATCGTAACCGAACCGATGGTCTCAGCCGCTCCTGTATTGTTGACGGCCTCGAACGAGGTGCTCACCTGCTGACCGGGCGTGCCGCTCAGATCCGCCGTCGAGCCGGAAAATTCGGTTGTGCCCATCACGGGCGTTGGCGTCGCGGATGGCGTTGGAGTTGGCGTCGATGTCGGCGTGGGTGACACCGCTGCGAGCACAGTGAAGCCTTTTGAAGCGCTCGATCCATTGTAGGGCGAGCTTGCGCTGAACGCCGCGCTCAGCGTCTCGACTCCATCGCCAGTCGGGGTGACCTGGCACGTCGCATTGCCATTGGAGTCAGTAGCGGACGAGCAAGTCGCTCCACCGACCATGAAGTTCACTTGCTGATCTAAGACCGCGGCTACCGGGCTGCTCGAGACATCGACCAGGTTGGCCGCCACCGTAACGGGAACGCCCTGCGTTCCGCTGGTCGGGCTCTGATTGACGTTAAGGAACGTAACATCGGTTCCACTGGCCCATGTAACCACCGCGTTGTTCGAAGTTACGTTCGAGACCCCGACGGTCGCCGCCGCGCTGAGTGTGTCCACACCTTGATGCACTGCGGTGTAGGCGAATGTCGCCACGCCGCTTTTCGTGTTGGCTTGCAAGGTCTGCGGATTGGCGCCGGTTACGCGCAGCAGAACCGGGGTGCCATCAGGAATACTCGTGTAGTGGAAGGTTGCGGTGAATGTTTGCGAGGTTCCCTGCTGCGGATTGGGACTGATCGTCAGAGGAGTGAGCGAGAGCGATGGTGAAGGATTTGCCGCAGTGTAGGTACATTGCCCGCTGGTATCGGTGATCCTGAATACGGCCACGCCGCGCGCCGCGTATACGCAACCATCGGGCCCAATAGTCATGTCGATGGCCTGGCCATTGTCAGTCACGAGCGTGCTACTTTGGGCCGGCGGAGTGACGCTCAGGTCGAAAGTCCCGATGCCGCCGGGCACTGATCCGTTCAGATTGAAACTCGAAATTAAGAACTGTGCGGCCGCATTCTGCGGACCCTGCGCGATCAAGCCGAGACCGAACGTGTTGGGCACGGCGAGCGTTTCCTGCGTCGGGGTCGAGGGTCCATTGGTGCCGCTGACCTCGACGAGCTGGATGCCGCCGGACGTCGTCGGCACGTAGATCGTGCCGTTGGGCGAGAATGCGATGGTGCCGTTGGGACTGCCGGGCAGCGCGGTATAAAGAGAGGTGGTGGGCGAGACGCTGCCAGGATTCGAGATTCGCCACATCGAGCTGTTGTTGAGGCCCTCGCCGTTGCAATTGTCATCGGCGAAAATGTCGCCGCTCAACGGATCGATCGAGATGATACCCGGGCAGATGAGGTTCGACGCAACGGTGCGTGTGACGTTGCCGCTCGTGGTATCGATCTGAACAACGGCACCCTTGGTATAGTCGAAGGCACTGCCGGTGTTGGTGGCGTTGAGGCCGCCATACAGATTGTCATGGCTGTCGATTCGCACCGTGTCGAGCGTCGTCAGCGGAGTTTGAGTCAGCAGGGTACTTGTACCCGCCACGCCGCCGCCGGGAGGGAACTTGTAGATGTCGCCGGTCGGCTGATCGACGGCGTACAGGTTGCCGTTCGAATCGAACGCGACGCCGAATGCCCCGGGGCATCCGGTGATGCAGATGCTTCCGACACAGAAGTTCTGCGCGAGAAATCCGGTGGCGTACGGCTGCGCGACGAATCCGGGAGCCGCATCGAATGTATTCGAGCACCCGGGCTCGGGCGCATTGCTGAAAGTCACCGATGCGGTCTGCGGGAACGGCAGGTTGCCATCGGTCACGTCAATCGCCGAATAGGTGATGGTCTCGTTGTTCGAGTCGACCGCGGTCAACTGGATCATTCCGTTCGAGTTGGTGACTGGTGGATTGGATCCGCTAATCACAGAGTTACCACCGGTCTGCGAAATCTGTATGAGTTTGCCGGGCGTCGGGCGGCCCAGCGAATCCTGGAGGGTCACCGTGATAGTGGCGGCGGTCTTGCCATCGGCGGTCACCGTGCTCGGCAGCGCCGTGAGACCCGCCGAAGCGGCAGCCGGCGTGACGAAGATCGCCGTGGGCGTGACGCTCGGCGTGAGCTGGATATTGTCGGTGGTATCGGTTGCAGTGAAAGTCACGCTCTCCGAGACGGTATCGGTGACGCTGAACAGCGCCGAGCCGTTAGTGGAATCGGTAACCGCTCTTATAGTGGAAATCTGCGCGCTCGAGCCATTATTGGGTGTAATGCTGACCGTCTTTCCGGGGACACGGAATCCATTTGCGTCAGCGAGCACCACCGAGACGAATTCCTGCGTGTTGCCGTCGGCTGGTGCGCCGTTGCCGGAGGGCGCGATCGAACCCGGGGCAAGATACACTCCCACCTGGGAGACGGTGGCGCTCACCGCACCTGAACTCTGGCCGGTAAGTTGAAGGTATAGCGCCCCCAAGCTGGGCGAGCCCAGTCCAACATGCGCGAAGTCGCTGCCCATCGAGGCCGGGATGTGAAACGCGCCACTGTTTGAAAGCGGATAGATCTGCGGGTTCAGGAACCCCAGCTCTTTGCCGATCTTTTGATTGAGCGCCGCGGTATAAGCCGCCCAACTGGGCGCGGCCATGCTGGTCCCGCCGTTAAGCGTGCCGTTGGGGCATCCGCCATTGTCGGCCTGGCATATGAGCATCCCCTGGGCGGGGTCGGCATTGGTTACGACATCCGGTACTGAGCGCTTCGTGCCGCTAAATCCGCTCTGATACGGCGGGGCGCTAAAGAACTTGCTTACGCCGAATCCGCCTTGACCGGTGACGGGTACCGAGTTGGAGCCGTTCCACCATGTCTCGCTGCCATAAGTAAGTCCGGGGCCGACGGTCATCGAACTGCCGCCGACGGCGGTCAGGTTGGGCGAATCTGCCGGCACCGCCACGGTATTCGGGCTGCCGTCGAGGCAGGTGCTTCCGTTATCACCGCTGCCGCTGAACACGCTGATACCGGCCACTCCCGCTTGTTGCACCAGCGTATCGATGCTGGTGACATCGGCGAGCGTGGTCTGATCCTCGCAGTACGCCCAACTGTTGCTGATGATGTTGACCTTGTCGTCGATCATCTGGCTCAGAACGGATTGGAAACTGCCAGCGCCGGAAAACGGCGCATCGTAAACCGTGACCTTCGCGCCGGGCGCGATCGTCATCACGTCATCGATGTCTATCAGGACTTCGCTTTCGCCCGGGCCGACTGGAACGCCACCGTCTACATCGATCTTGGTCAGATTGTTGATATCAGGCGACGAAAATCCGGCCAGACTGGCGGCGGTTGAGACCAGGTTGATGTAGTCGCTTACGTCGCCCTGGTTGAAACTGTCGAATTCGAGCAGACCGACGGTCTGGCCGGAGCCGGGCGGCGGTGTGGGAGGGTCAACGTTCGCGCGAAGTTGCGCCTCGGTCTGTAGCGATCCTTCCGAATAAAGCAGCAATCCAAGAATGAGAAGAAGCGTGGCAATAAGTATGATGAAGCCCAGCGCTATCGCAAAACCGCCCAAGGCCAGCGATCCGGTCAAGACCGCGTCTATCCCGATGGACGCACTTATACCGGCCCCGGTCAGGCCAGCAACTGGAATCTGCTCGGAGCCATGCTCCGGCCTGGGAAGATTATTGAGTCCGATCACGGCCTCTACGCCGGAGGCAAGGTCTATTGGCAAAGATGGATCGACGTCGTTGGCGTAGAACCTCTGCCCGCCGAGTTGGTAATCGCCAATATGAACGATGAAGGTTTGCTCGACCTGCCGGCGGGTCCCGCGCGCCTCGATCGTCAGCCGACTGGTCGAGCCTTCAATCAGGCGCAAATCGCAGTTGTCCAGGTATCTTAGAATCGATTCATAGCGGGCTCGCGTAGGGCCGAATCGATCCGCGATCTGTTCTTGTGTGAGGAACTTGCCGAAGTTCTCCGAATCTGGATCGTAGACCTCTCGAAAATATTCCGCGAAGCCCTGCTCATCATCGTGATGCAGAACGATTGTCAGAGTGAGCGATTGGTTCGGTTCGTCCGGAGATGGCGCCAGCTTGATGGCCGTCGGCAGCACGCCCAGGACGTGGCCGGGAATCCGCGCCATCTGTAGAGGAAATTCCTGCTGCTGATACCTGGACTGCGAAGCGTAGGCAACCGCGTTCAGGAAAAACAACAACGATGCGGCAGCCAGCCATCGTGCTGAATTCAATCCGACGAATTTGCGGCTCATCCTTGGATACCCTCGTCGGCCGCTCCTCCCGCCATAACCGAGAAAGTGGTGCAGAAAACAACGTAAGGTGAAGAATGCAAAGTTGGGGCGTGCATTAGACCATTCGATAACTACCACGAGGCCACGCGCCTCACGCTCGAGTGGTTTAGCCAGTAAGACGCTCTGCCGCGCCGCGCAGCTAAGTGACGCATCAGCGCGCTTTGAGCAACCGGCCATGAATGACAATCTGTCGAGAGAACTGCTTTGAGTTTACAGACGATTTGGCTGTTCAAGCAGCATTTGGACATGGTTGAGCACCTGTAAGGCGGTTGGCGAGTTCGAGGCGCAGATCGAGGCTGCGCTTGAGTCCTTTTCGCGCCGTCATCGAGCGGCTCGTGACCATCGCGGGAGTTAGCGCAACGGTGGCCAGCGTGATCGTGGCCGAGGTTGGCGTTGACATGAAGCTCTTCCCGACCGTGTGGCGCAGCGCGAGACTTACGGTAGTGGGAATCCGAATGCCGCAACCAGTTTGTCGATATCAGGACTGCCAAGGCCAGTGCCCAAATCGTATCCCGGTCCGATCAGATAAAGGTTGGGAGTTCCGCACACGCCAGACGAATCCACCGTGCAGTTGCTGCCAGGCACCGAAACATCAACCAGCGCGCGACTCCTCAGCGCGGCAAGCAGATAGAGTTGCGGATTGATGTTGCCCAGAAACCGGCTACCTAGATGCTGTTCAATCCGGTGCTGCGCGATCAGTCGCGAGATACCTGCCCACACCGGTGAACTGGCGCTCGTTCCACCAACGGAGGCGAAGCAGGTTGAATTATTATCGTCGCAAGTCAGACCGACCCCCTGCAGCACAGTGTTGGTAGTTGCAACCCAATATCCTGGGGAGTCTCCGCTGGCTGCGATCGAGACATCGGGCACGGCCCGCATCGTAGGCGGCCTTTTCAAACCGTATGGAATGATGCCTAGTTGCCAGAGGGGCCGAGGAATAACCGTGCTTATTCCTCCGCCGCTGGCGCCTTTGGTCGGTGTCGCAACGGGTGTCGGCAGCGGCGTGGCAAACTGCCATACCTGCTCGAAGTTCTTCGTCAGCACTGAGACATCATTGCCGTCGCTGTCATACTCCGGCTGGAACTCCGTGCCGCCAACCACCGTCACGTCGGAACTGGCAAAACTCTCCTCGATACTGGGCTGCTTTCCGGTCGGACCGGATTGATTCCCGGGCTGTCCGCAGACGTAGTTTGCGCCGTAGTCTCCAGATGAGTGGAACACGGTCTGGCCTTGCATCACCGCTCGCGCCTCGAGGTCTTCGTAAACCTGAATCAGCGACCGGCTCGGGCATGGGGAGGCGCTACCGGCTGCTCCACGGTCGTCAATACTCGAACTGATTGCGCCGCAAAGACGCGGATCGGTAACCGCGGCCCTCAGCGTATCCAGTGCGGGCGTCGTCGAGTGGGGAATGGTTGCAACATAGACCTTGATCGGCGTGTTGGGCGCGATCGCATGAGCCCAATCAACATCCAGGTTTGGTTCATTGTCGGACGGCTGCCCGGGCGGTGTAGATGGATCGGTGTAAACAAATGTAATCCTCGCCTCGGGAAGGCAGAACTGGTTGGTAAAGGTGTTCACTACGCCGGTGTCCGTAGCAATCGCCGCCGGCGCTAACGAACAGTCTTCTGGTACCGCTGGCGTGGGTGTTGGCGATGGAACCGTCGGCAAAGTGTCGTATTCGAGCAGTGCGATACAGTCGGGGCCTAAAGTCCCGCCGTTGGCGCCGCTAGACTTACCCTGGGAATTGATGGGAGGCGTCTCGTCGTAAAAGTGCCACATGTCCTGCGGGCCAAAATGCGGACTTGAAGTACCGCCGGGGATTAGATAATCCCGCCCCGCTCCAGTCTCAGCAATTCTCGACTTTCGTGAAGCGAGGTTATCCAGCCCGAGAAACGCCACCACCGATCCCGACAGGCTCGCGGGAATCCGGGGCTCGTTCAGGTTGGCATACAGAGAGCCGTTGCTAACAAACCTGACGCCCAAGGCCTGTTGCACCCGTGCAACCGATCCGTCAAACCTCACTTCCGATTTGCCCAGATCAGCGGATTCGATATCGAACCCCCTGCTACTGAGCCAATCGGTCACCGCTTTCATTTGCTCAGAGGTGGGGCCAAACCGACGTTCAAATTCAGCACTGGTCAACCATTTGTGGAACTGCGGAGAACCCGCTTCTTCGAGTTGATTTTTGAGGCTCTCCATTTCGGCAGCGTGGCGCAAGCTGAGGGCCGCCGTCAGATGGACCTCCATGTCGGGCGGCGCCGCTGCCCAATTCCAATAGTTAGTGAGAAGCGTTTTGCGTGGTGCGGCGGCCTGCGGAAGCGTCCGCTCCCAGGCGAATATCAGAAGTGCCAGCGGCCCCAATAATGCTACAATTAGACGCGATTTATGCCTGACGGATCCTGTTGACATCCGAATTTGATCCTTCCCCTCCAGGTACCGGGCCGGCTTATGGGCGATAAACTGAACTTTCGCGCGTACGCCGTGCGCACGGGACCAGGCCAAATGAGCTCGGTCGCTTTTTCTCTTGTAGTCAGCGTCAGGTTAACAGCCAGTGTGTTATCATTTGAGTTCGGCTACGACAAGCTTTAACGATTAAATTTATTCCACAGCGCCTAAAACATATTGTTTATCGATATAGATAATATCTCATTCTAATAGCCTTGAGATGCTGGTATTAGATTGCAAAAGTGCAACTGCTGTACCTTTCTCACGCCACCAGTGCCGCAGCGGTCCAGGCATCGGTTAACAAATTATGGGTGGCGCATCTCGGTAGGCGCCGCTTCGTGACGTGGCGGGTAGTTTTGATGCGGCGGTCGAAGGCCTGCGCCGGAACCGCTCAAGCCGCCGCATGAGTGGAGATTCAATAGTTGGGCAAAATTCATCGGCAACGAAATATACTCGCCAGTCGAAGGACAATCCTTTTTTGGCTCGACATGTTTCTTCGCCAAGACTGGCAGAGAACGCTGCTCCAGAGGGGCTCTCGTGCGCTATTGCAAATCTCCACAGGATGTCAATAGCCATTGCGAGTTCATGTAGTTTTTAGCTACTGTCTGCTGGTTTTCGGGCTTTCGTGGTTGAAGCATTTTCGAAGGAGAATTGAAGCGAAAAAGGGCCTATGAAAAAGCCACAGTATTTTGCTTTGATGCTGGCGCTCGGACTTGCAACGGCCGCGGCCGGCCGATGCTTCGCCGAATCGGCCGCGCAACTGGGCCTTCCCGACTATATGAACATCATCGTGGGCGACGAAGAGTCCCGCCCTTCGGCGCAGACCGCGACGCAGAACCTGTTGTCGTTGGACCTCGCGATGTTTGGCATTTACGACGACGCCCTCGCCAAATATCAGAAGAACTTCGAGGCACAGCATCCGATCGTCATGGGCCTGTTCAGCAACGAGGGCGGCAGATTTATTCTCTACCGCCCCGGCCAAGCGCCGCTGGAAGCGCCGCCAGTCCCGGTCCAATATCAAATCCTCAAATCAGTCGGTCATTCTGCGCTTGCGATATTTGAATTGACGGGTTCGCACCTCGGCACTGTTGCCGATCATTCCTGGATGGGGCCGATGGCGGCGTTTCGTGCCGCCAATCAAACTGCGTTAGGCACCATCGACGCGAGTGAACTCAGTCCGGGATGGCGACAGAATGAAATCGACGTTCTCAGGGCAAATATCAAGTTCATGGACGAATGCATGAGCCGGGGAACTTACTCGTTTGCGGATATTCAGAGTTATGCAGATCAAGTGAAACCTTTTCTAGAGAAAAACATTCACTGGGGTGCGACGATCCAGGTGGAACATTGGATGAAGGTGTTGAAGGACTGGAAGGAGATGCTCGGTCCTGAATGGGACAATACCTATGCAATCAGCAATACGCTATATGTAGCGCGTCAGAATAATGTGATCTTCAGCGTGCTGGCACAGTTCTTTGGCAAAGAAGCGATGAACACCCGCCTTTTCCTTTTCGAAACTTCCGATTTCGTCACTACTCCCGACCAAATGCTCAACGTGCTGATTCGAACTGTGGCCGATCGCTCAGTCGGCAAAGTCTTCTTCGGTAGCTACTACCTCATGGACTACGAGCTGATGGGCGGTGACGGCCGCCTGGCGATCGAGGCAGAAGACAAAAAGTACGGCCTGCCGATCTTCTTGCCGCCACTGGTCCCTTTCCATTCCAACGAATGGCCATTCCGCATCGATCCGAGCCAGGGTGAGGGCCCCGCGACGATCCAACAGATCAAGTAGATTGGGGTGCCGGTGAAGCGCTCGCAATCCTGGACGCGTGTGGGTCGCGCGATTGGGAGCCGCCGCGCCAGACTGGTATTTGGGCTGCCGTGCATCATCGCGTTGTGCGCCACATCGCCCGGACCGGCACATAGTGACGGTTCCCAGCCGGCAACGTCGCCCAGCGCGACATCCTCGTCAACCGTTTCTGCATTGTTCACTGAGCGCCCGCCTGCCATAGCGGCCAACCCGGGGGCCTCGAATCCGTTCCCAGGGACCGGGCTGCTGGGCAGACTGCTCGGACTCACGCCGGAGTCGGGGATCAAAGTCGGCGGTCTGTGGGCCGGAAATTCCGACTACTTGTTTACGGGAGGACAGAAGCCGCGAACATGGTCGTTCAATAGTCTGTTGATTCTTAACGTCAACCTGAATCTCGACAGGATCGTCGGGCTGCCGGGAGCAACCGTCGATTGTTCGATGCTCGAATTCAATGGGGAGGACGCCAACGAGAAAGCAGGCGTCGTGCAAGGTTACGACGGACTGCCCGGGGTTTCGCCTCTGGTTCGCACGGAGCTTTATCAGCTTGTGTGGAGACAGAGTCTTTTCGAAGACAAGCTCATCGTTCTAGCGGGCAAGAGCGTCCCGACGGTCGACTTCAACAATGTCTCGCGACCGGTGGATGTTTCAGATCCTGCGCGGATGATACCAGCGGTTACGAGCCTTACTTATACTCCGATATTCATAAATCCGGCGATGTTGGGCGTTGCGCCCGGATACTACAATTCCGCGTACGGGATTATGGCCAACTGGGCGCCGAGCAAAAAGTTTTATATCACCTATGGTTTCTACGACGGCGCCCTGGCTGACGGAACACAAACCGGTCTCAAGGAAGCCCCAGTGCTAGATGGCCACTACTTCACTATCGGCGAGGGCGGCTATTGCTGGCTGCTTGGCCGGGAGAAATTGCCGGGCAAGATCGCGGTGGGCGGATGGATTCAAACCGGCGAGCTATACGGACCCGACGAGTCTTTGCCGGGCGGGACCAAACCCGAGTACCAGGTCGCCGAGGAGGGCGCGCAGGGAGCCTATAGCCTGGGTTCGCAACGCTTATGGTATCGAGAGCCCGGTACTGACGACAGTGGCGTTTCGGCTTTTTATCAATTCGGTTTCAACCAATCGAATACCATGTTGATCAACCGCTACTTCGGCCTGGGTCTGACAGACTTCGGACCGATCCCGGGGCGGTTATCAGATTCCCTGGGTGTAGGACTGGCGTGGTCCTGGCTTGACCGGCGTTATGGCTTTCGCAGCAATGAGGCAATGCTCCAGGGCTACTACCAGGCGCATCTCATAGGGAGTTCGTTCATTCAGCCTGTGATAAGTTACATCCCGAACCCCGGACTTAATCCGCGCATTCAGGGTGTGGTGACGGCCACCGCGCAGCTGATCATACTATTCTGAGCAGCGATATAAATTTACCGGACTGAGTGAAATACAGGCACGCAGCAAAGAAAGATGGCTCCCACAAACCTCAATTATACAGCGATAAAACCAAGATCGGCCGCGACTATCGGGTTCACAATCACGTGCCTGATCGTGGCGATGATCCCCGCGGCAGCTCAGGCATGGACTGATTGGATGTCAGAGTTGCCACGCCGGCCAATTCATGTGTCAGCATGGCCGGGCGGAAGAAAAGTCGCAGTTTGTTTCGTCCTCTACGTTGAGGTGTGGGGGATTGGTCAGGGCCCGGATCTCAGGCCTGACACGGTCGCGCGTCATCCGGACCTTTTGAACGAATCATTCCGTCAATACGGAATAACTAATGGAATCCCACGAGTCGGCCAACTCTTCGACGAGCGCTCTCTGCCCTTGAGCATAGCCCTAAACGCCCATTTTCCCGAACAATATCCCGCGGTGTGGAAACAGTTCCGCTCTTTGGTTCCAAAGGCGCCGATTATCGCGCATGGTATGAACAATTCGACCGAACTGTTGCCTCTCCAATCAGGTCTCGCGGGCCAGGAGACCTATATTGAAAAGACCCTGGAGCTGATCCAGAAAGAAACAAAGATTCGATCAACTGGTTGGTCAAGTCCGAGCGTGTATCCAAACGCGCTTACTTTTTCGGCCGTCACTGCCGAGGGCATTACCTACTCTCTTGATGCCATGGATTCCGATTTTCTTTCGAGGCTCGATACCAGATCCGGACCATTGGTGCTGATTCCTTATCCGACAGTTACTGTCGACATGGGCCAATACTTGCAGCGCTTTAAAAACGCGACCGACTTGGAGAAGCTGTGGATAGACTACGTGGATGAGCTGGTCGACGAGGCCAAGCGCCATCCCAATCACGAGGCTTCGATAGTAGCAATTGGAATTCATCCTTTTGTGGTCGGAACGCCAGATGGCGCCCGCGCGCTCGGACGAGTCCTGGATCATTTCAAGGATCAAAAGCTTGTCTGGGTAACGGACGTACAGTCGGTTATCGACTTTGTTGGCGGGAAAGACTAAACGAGCCTGGCCTCGTTGCCTGGATAGAGAGTCCAAGTCAGATCGCAAAAAGCTTCAGCCTTGGATGCGGGAAAAACCACCTGGCCGGAACCGTAAAGCTGAGACCGAAGCCTCGCTGCCGAACGAGGACGCGAGTCCTGTTGCTCCTCGGCTCGAACATCGTCCGAATATTTCATCATCGGGTACGCGAATAAAATTCGGAAAAGACGCGTCAATTTCGAGCTATTGTTCCAGAGTTCTGGAAATAATATGATTCCAGATAACTGGAATCATGGAAAGGCTTATGTTCAGGTAGTGGCTGGTAAACATTCGGCCGCTAACAGAAGTTGTGCGCAGCTTGCAAGGCGCGACTCGCAACCGGACCGCCGGAAACGGCGGTCAACGACACGGAACGGCGATGACTAAAGCAGAGGTAATGGCGGTTCTAGGGGCGCTGTCCCAGGAAACCAGGCTCGAAATTTTCCGGATGCTGGCGCAGCGCGGCCTCGCGGGGATGCCGGCCGGTGAAATTGCCGAGCGAATGAAGCTCCCCTCTCCGACGCTCGCGTTTCATCTCAACAACTTGAAGCATTCGGGGCTGGTAGCTCCTCGCCGGCAGAGCCGAACGGTTTTTTACGACGCCAAGATCCGAACGATAGACGCCGTCATCGATTATCTCGCCGAAAATTGCCGCGGCCGCGTGAAACCATCAACGCGAGAGAAACGCTCGTTCGTCACGCACGGGGACCGACCAATGAACGTGCTCTTTCTATGCACCCGGAACTCGGCCCGCAGCATCATGGCTGAGTGCGCGATGAACCGCTGGGGCGGAGAAAGGTTTCGCGCGTTCAGCGCCGGTAGCGCTCCGGCCGGCACCGTTCACCCCGCCACACTACGGCTGCTTCGGGAATTGAAGTACAAGACCGAAGGATTGAGCAGCAAAAGCTGGGACGGGTTCGCGGTGCCCGATGGCCCGCGGCTGGATTACGTCTTCACCCTTTGCGATCGCGCGGCCGCCGAGACCTGTCCGGCATGGCCGGGACAGCCGTTAACGGCGCACTGGGGCTTCAAGGATCCGCTGGCCTTCAAGGGATCCATCTCCGCGACCCGCAGCCCGTTTCTGAAAACCTACTCCGCGATCGAACAGAAGATCAGAATCTTCACCGCTCTTCCGATCGAGACACTGGAACGATTCGCATTGCAGCGTTGGGTAACCGAGATTGGAAAGCTCGATTTCGCGGCCGCGGCCTAGGTGCGTCTAATGAAAGAAGACGCGAATCCCCCGCCGGCGAAGATCGGGATCAACGGATTCGGGCGTATGGGGCGCCTGGCGCTGCGTGCGGCTTTCATCAATCGCGCATTCGGAATTGCCCACATCAATGAGGTCAAGGGCGGTCCGGAGACCGCTGCTCATCTACTCGAATTTGACAGCGTTCATGGCAGATGGAGAGCGCCGATCGCTTCTGAAGCGAACGCGCTTGTAGTTGAAGGCGAACGAATCAGTTACAGCAACTTCGCCGAGATCCGCGAAACGCCCTGGCGGCAAGCGGGAATCGATATCGTTCTTGAATGCTCCGGCAAGCTTCTAACTCCAGAGGCCCTGCAACCGTACATCGATCAAGGCGTTCGAAAAGTGATCGTCGCCGCGCCGGTCAAGAAAGGCGCCCTCAACGTCGTGATGGGCGTGAACGATCGCCTCTACGATCCAGACCGGTATCACATCGTCACCGCCGCCTCGTGCACCACGAATTGCCTCGCCCCGGTAGTGAAGGTTGTGCATGAGAAGCTCGGCATCCGCCACGGCGTCATCACAACTGTTCATGACGTGACCAATACTCAGACAGTGGTCGATCTGGCGCACAAGGATCTCCGGCGCGCGCGTTCCGCATTGATGTCTCTGATTCCCACGACTACCGGCTCTGCCACTGCGATAGGTCTCATCTATCCGGAACTACAGGGCAAATTGAACGGAATGGCGATTCGAGTGCCGCTGCTCAATGCTTCGCTCACCGACTGCGTATTCGAGGTGGCGCGTTCCACGACGGTCGACGAAGTGAACGGATGCTTGCGCGCTGCTGCCGAAGGCAAGCTGAACGGAATTTTGGGTTTCGAGGCGCGGCCCCTGGTCTCGGTCGATTTCGTCAACGACGCGCGTTCATCGATAGTCGATGGACCTTCGACCATGGTCGTCGACGGAACCCAAGTCAAAGTAATTGCCTGGTACGACAATGAATGGGGCTACGTAAACCGGCTGATTGAACTCGCGGCGAAGGTCGCGGCGAGTCTTCACGCGGGGCAGGACTCCGCGGCCGCGAGATAAGAACCGTGAACAACGCGCTACGCAATTACGCCCTGGTAACCGGTGCATACTGGGGCTTCACACTCACCGACGGCGCGCTGCGGATGCTAGTGCTGCTGCATTTCGATCGGCTCGGATATAGCGCCGTCGAAATCGCGTTCCTGTTTCTGTTCTACGAATTCTTCGGCATCGTCACTAATCTTCTCGGCGGATGGATCGCAGCCCGTGCGGGTCTCAAAGTCACACTCTACGGCGGTCTTCTGCTTCAGATCGGATCGCTCATCATGCTGGCGTTGCTGCAGCCGGCTTGGTCGCGGCTCATGTCGGTTTGCTACGTGATGTCGGCGCAGGCGTTGTCGGGAATCGCCAAAGACCTCACCAAGATGAGCGCCAAGACTGCGATCAAGGTCGTAGTTCCGGAAGGTGCGGAAGGCGCTCTCTTCAAATGGGTCGCACGGCTGACCGGCTCCAAGAATGCACTCAAGGGAGCCGGGTACTTCATGGGCGGCGCACTGCTCGGGGCGCTTGGATTCACGGGTTCGCTCATCGCGATGGCCGTTGGCCTACTCGCTGTGCTGCTCGCGACGGTATTCGCGCTACCGCGCGGGATGGGCAAGGCCAAGACCAAGATCAAGTTTTCGCACCTCTTCTCAAAGAGCTCGGCGGTTAACTGGCTATCGGCCGCCCGATTATTTCTTTTCGCCTCGCGCGATGTCTGGTTTGTGGTCGGGTTGCCGGTGTTTCTCTATTCGGTACTCCACTGGTCATTCTGGCAAGTCGGTGCATTCGCGTCCGCGTGGTTCATCGGCTACGGCTTCGTGCAGGCACTCGTTCCGGAGATCCTGCGGCTAGTCGGGGCACGCGAAGGAGTCACTGGCGACACTGCGCGCCTGTGGGCCTTTGTGCTGGTCGAAATACCGATCTGCCTGGCACTCGCGCTGGGATTAAATGTGAGCCCGGGTCCTGCGCTCATGATCGGGTTGGCCGTATTCATGGTCGTGTTCGCGATCAATTCCTCCGTGCACTCGTACCTGATACTCGCCTATTCCGGTGAGGACGAGGTCGCGGTCAACGTCGGCTTCTACTACATGGCTAATGCGGGCGGGCGGCTTCTGGGCACCTTGCTGTCCGGATTGATCTTCGAGTTTTACGGATTTATCGGCTGTCTTCTGGCTTCGGGCATCATGGTGCTTGCCGCCAGTCTGCTGTCATTCAACCTGCCGCGCGCGCAAGGGGTTCAGCTTACCGTCAAACTCAAAGAAGCTGACGCATGACGCGAGATTGCCGCAACGAGCAGCGCAGGTAAGCGTCGCAATCCCATAAATTTCAGGACGGGAAATCAGCGGAGAAGTCGTGTGAAAATATCTCTCACTAGCGCAATCAGTCTCGCGGCTATCTCGTTGATAATCGGATCGCTGCCGATGACGAGAGACTCAGCTCTTGCCGACACTTTAGTAATCGCGGGCGATGGGTCGACCTTCGCCTACCGATACCGAAGTGCCGCGCGGCGAAAGCCGCTGGCTAAGGCGGCTGGAAGTCCGGGATGTACCTGGCTATGCGATAACGTTGGGCGCTGATTCGCCCGTGTATAGCTGGGTATCTTATTGCGTCTTTGAAGCCCCGCAGCACGGGGTCGTGGAAGACTTCGCCGGCGCACAGCACGACTCGGACTCCAGCGGCTTGGCTTCGAGGCGTGGAGCAAAATCATTGCCGTACACCGTACTCTCTCCGAACGTGTGGAAGGTCTCCCAGGAAATGCCGCTGGGATCGGATACCCAGCCTTTATTGCCGCGAGCATAACAGCATGCCGCGTTCTCCTGCTTTCTGACTGACTGGCCGGCGGATTCCAGGCGGCCCGCTATCATCGCCAAGTCCTCGTCAGATTCCACCTGCAACCCCAGATGGTCGAGGCCGGTCGAGGTCGATCCCGCAGTGATCGCGAAATTTATGCGCGGATCCTCGAGCATCCATTTCG
The DNA here is from genome assembly GCA_035508495.1 of Candidatus Binataceae bacterium. Classification (NCBI taxonomy): domain Bacteria; phylum Candidatus Binatota; class Binatia (SeqCode); order Binatales (SeqCode); family Binataceae (SeqCode); species Binataceae bacterium (SeqCode). The sequence goes on along the minus strand of DATJMX010000037.1, from coordinate 78,301 downwards.
CGTAGTCCGATTTAAGAACTGCCGGCTCGGTGCCGAAGAGCGTTGAGTAAAACCGCACCGAGGACTCCAGGTCATCGACCCGGACATGAGCGTGAAAGCGTTTCATACCGCAGCCCTCCGATTCTTTTTTGGCATTAGCGTTTTGGGTTGAGGTGCACATTCGGTCATGCAGTTGGACGCCCGCGCGGGCGCGCAAAGTTCCGACCGTCCGCCACAGCAGTTTTCGGTCAGATAACCGAGCAGATCGGTCATGGCTTTGAAATTCGCGCTGTAGATTATTGATCGGCTCTCGCGGCGCGAGGTAACCAGGCCCGCGAACCTGAGCTGGTTCAGATGAAACGACATCGTGGGCGACGGTTGTCCGAGCCGGGCGCCGATCTCGCCGGCGGGCAGACCTTCGGGGCCCTTCTGCACCAGCAGGCGAAAGATGTCGAGCCGGGTTTCCTGCGCCAGCGCACCCAGCGCAGCGATCGCGGTTAACTTCTTCATAGTTTTATATTTATAAAGATATCTCCAAGGCAGGTCAAGCGGCCAAATCGGGAACCACCAGATATCGAAGAACCAATTCAAGGCGCCAGCGTTTGGAAGGGACCTGAAATCGCGCACGACGCTTCGTGGGTTTATCAATTGAGCCACGATGAAATCCGTGAGCTTGACGGAGCGATCGCCGCGGCCAAGCGGGCCGGAGGCACTTTGGCCGCTCTGACCCGCGATCATTTCGAGCTTCCCAAGCTCGCGCCCGCTATCCGCCAATAGATGCGCGATCCGGTGCCACAGAATCGGGATGGGGACCTGCTGGGGCACGTGCGCGATACTGGCGGGATCGCGACCAATGCCGATGTGCCGCGGCTCACGTCGGTGCAGTTCGAGCTGCTCGAACTGATTGAGTCGATCGCGAACGACCCCGCTTTCCGGCTCGACATGGGGTTTGAGCCAGGCGATATCCAGTTTCTGAAGAACTCGACGATCCTTCACTGCCGCAGCGAATATGAGGACTTCGACGATCCCGATCTGAAGCGCGAACAAGGGAACCGCCTGTTGCGCTCCGGCGAAGTCGTATGAGGCGATAACTTCGAACCTTTACGACGTGAACGAGACCGCACAACTCCCCGACGACGCGATCAGGGCTTCACTCGGATGCGGCAGTCCGACCGCGCTTGCCGAACTGAAGGCTGGCGAGACCGTTCTTGACCTGGGGTCTGGTGGTGGAATCGACGTGTTGTTGTCAGCACGCCGTGTCGGGCCGGGCGGTAAGGCCATTCTCGAACTCAGCCGCTCACGCATCACAATGGTGCATGGTGTACGCTGAGCGGCGCCCTTCCCTATTCAAGTCGCGCTGATTGGGAGGCGCCTGGGCGGGAGGCATTTACCAAACCCTTGATCGCAGAACGAGCTATTCAGTCTGAATGTCGAGCATCTCCGGATCCGACGAATTCGGGGCCGTTCCAATTGACTCACGATGTTGGCTTGTACCTGAAAAGCTCTTCCAGATTCGATCGCGATCGCGAATTGCGTCGTCGATAGATCTTTGACGCCGCTGCAAATAGCCATTTCGCACCGCGGCGTAAAGATCGAGCGACGAATCTTCGACGTCGTCATAGAGTTCCATGTTGTCGGCGCGCTGATTGATCGTATACGCCGCTCCGCGTCCCACGTCCGCTAACAACGGGGTTACAAACCAGGAAAGAGGATCCATGAAGGAGTCGGCCGCATAGCCAATCGCGTCACGGACAGTCAACGGCTGCAGAACCGGCAAGACGAGGTACGGCCCAGGCTTGACGCCATAGACGCCGAGGGTCTGACCAGTGTCCGCGTCGCTCTTATCGATTCCAACACACGAGGCGACGTCGAAAAAACCGGCGAGTCCGACCGTAGTATTCAGCACAAAGCGCACCAGCTCTTCGCCGGCTCCCGGCAGGCGGCCCTGGAGAAGCTTGTTGACGAAGCGCTTCGGCATCCCGATGTTATCGAAGACGTTGGCCAGACCATGGCGCACCGGCTCAGGCAAAACGTCGGCCCATACCTTGGCGGCGGGCTTCAACCCATAGCGATCGAGCACGTTGAAATTGAAATCAAAAGTCTCCGCATTGAAGGACTCCCACGGATCGTAGTCCATCGTCTCGCTGGTGCCGGGCGCGCGAAGTGGGTACGGAGAGTCCGAAGCGAGCGCGGTGCGATCACTCTGAGTGTACGAATTTCGGGTCGAATCCCTTTGCTCTGAACAACCGCAGAGGCCGAGAGCTAGCACCAGCATCGCCGGAGCTAACAGCAACTCGACCGGGCGAGAGCGGAACGATAGGTAAAAAATGTTCACGACTGGGCTTCGTCTCCATAGCGGAACAACCGCAATCCAACGACGAAAGATGCGGCCGCATAGCCTGTGAGAACGACCAGCTCAGTGGAGATCCCGGCTAACCCACGATCGCGAAGAATCACATCCTGGATCGCCGACATCGACCACGAAGTCAGTAATACATGAGCAACGGCCTGTATCGCTCGCGGCAAGTCATAAAGAGGCCAGAACAGACCGCCCAGCGCCGCCAGGACGAAAGCCACCGCAAGACCGATGGGAATAGCCTGTTCGCGTGTTCGAACAAAGGCGGCAACAACCGCGGCGAAGCAAGTCATCGATGCGACCACTGTCACCGCGACTGCGATCATCGCGATGGGCGAATGACCTAGCCTGAGTCCGTAGACGAAATGGCCGAACAGCAGGAGTAGCAGCAACTGCGCGGTGGCAACGATCAACCGCGCGAGCAGCTTGCCGCCAAGGATCGAAACCGGCGAAACCGGCGCAATCGATAACCGCGCGCTTGTTTGCCAGACTTCCTCCTCGCGCAGCGCGAGCGAAACGCTGAAGATCAACGTCAGCAGCACGAACATCAGGCTGAAACCCGGGATGTTCTGTTCGAGCGACGAGAAGGCAACATGGTCGCCGGTGATACTGCGCTCATGCAGTGTGAGGAGCTCCTGGCCGAACGGATCGCCGAGGGAAGCCGTTTCGCGATCGGCCAGCAGCATCACGACTTTGATCGCTTCGAGTTCCTGCCATTGCGCGGGATCCGTCAGTAGTTCCACTGTGGAAGGCTTTTGCGCGAGGTAGTGCTTGCTCAGCTCGGGCGGAAGAATGAGCGCCGCTGGGGCATCATTGGCTTCAGCGACAAGATGATTTGCCGTCGCACGCGATACGACGCGCACATCAAGATGCTCGCGGAAGGCACGAATCAAGGCGGTGGCAACGGGTCCCTGATCCTCATTGACTACCGGGAACAATATACTTTTACTGCCCTCGCCCGACTGGGTAGCTGCGGCAATGACCATGATCACGACGATCGGAACGAGCAGCAGAGCCACCAGGCCAAAGCGGTCGCGCCAGATCAGCCGAAGATCCTTCATCATCACGGCCAGCGTCTTCATGACTAGGCGGCTCCATTCGGGTTACCGTACTTGCGCCGCATCAGCGCGAGCAGGTCGTCGACCGACATCCGTGCAAGAAGATCGCTCAGCTGGCTGCCAAGGTTGGCGGTGAGACTCACGTCCTCGACCGTGATCCTCGTAACCATCCAGACGCCGCCCGTTGGTATCAATCGATAAGTGACGTCAAACTGATCCCGTGGAGTGACTATTTTGGTGTCAACAATCGCGGTAGCGCCATTAATCTGCTGGCCGGCATAAACGAAGTCAGGATTTTCGAATAGTAATAACTTCTGTACATAGGTACGCTCGACTAATGCGCGGAACAGCGCAAGGAAGTTCGTCTGCTGATCGGGGCTGAAGGTCGACCAATGCGAGCCAAGCGCCTCGCGGCCCATCTCGTCGGTGTCAAGGAACTTGCTGAACAGCACCGAAAGTGCGCCGAGCTTCTCGTCGTGCGGCTGATTGCTTGCGACGATCGATTCGGCCTGTTCGAGAATCGTTCGCGTGTAATCAATCGGAGTTGCTGCGCGCGCGGGCGCAATAGTCACAAGCCAAATTACGACCACGATGGGCAGTCTTCGGATCATGCGGGAACCTCGCTGCCCGTTAGTTGCATGAAGATATCCTCGAGACTGACCGGCGTAATCTTGAGGCGAATCGATCTATCGCGGCTGACGAGCTTTTGCAGCGGACCCAGATAGTCTGTTGCGCGTTTAACAAAAAAACGCACGAGCCCGTCGTGCCGTTCAACCCGGCATCCGCCGGCCATCGCCCGAATCGCGGCATCGACTCGACTGTCCGGGCCGCTCAATTCGATCACTTCGGAAAAATCAAGGCCGGCCAGCAACGTGTCCATCGTACCGAGCGCCACGAGTTTTCCTCGATTGAGGATCGCCAGTCGATCGCAAAGGCCCTCGGCCTCTTCCATGTAGTGGGTCGTATAAAGAATCGCATTGCCGTCGTGGCGCAGCCTCCGCACGATCGTCAGGATTTCTTCGCGGGATTGCGGGTCGACGCCGGCCGTCGGTTCATCCAGCAGAATGAGTTTCGGCCGATGTATCAGGGCAACTGCAAGGTTCAGCCGCCGTTTCATTCCGCCGGAGTACGTAGCAACTTGATCGTCGCGACGATCGTGGAGTCCGATCAGGCAAAGCAGCTCATCAATACGGATCGCCAGCTCGATGCGACTCACGCCGTAGATGCGGCCGAAGAAGTGGAGATTCTCAGCTGCGGTTAGATTCGGATAGAGCGCAATTTCCTGCGGCGCCACACCAATCATCTGGCGCACCGCGCGGCGCTCATCGCGGATACTTCGGTCCAGCAGTTGCGCATCGCCCGCGGACGGTCGTTTCTCCGTCGCCAGCATCGAAATCAACGTGGTCTTTCCGGCCCCATTCAGTCCCAACAGCCCAAAGACCTCACCTTGACGAATGTCGAAGCTCACTCCCGCTACGGCATCGATCGAGCCGTAGACTTTGCTTAGCCCCTCGACGCGCAGAGCGACGCTTTCGCGTCCGTGAGAGGTCGTTAGCGAAACCAGCGGGCGTTTTTCGCCGCGATCGGGTTCGGGATTGCGATACGCGGATGATGACGATCGATACATTCCTGTCTAACCTAAGTGCTGTCCGCCGCGGGGCTACACTGCGGCGATCCGAGACATAGATGCCGGTCGTCAGGCTATAGTTACGAGAAATATTCTCCAGATCGCGCCATATGCACTTGCTCTGCATGGGAAAAATAGACAGACCTGGAATTCGCCAGGTCACCGCCAGGGGCCGATAGATGACCGACAACGAAAAGGACGCGCAACGATCCCTTGCGCAAGACGACGCAGCGCTCGATACAAGCGTCGCCGCCTCCAGGTTCAGCGCGACAGAAAGGCTGCATGACGGAACATCGATCCTTATTCGAGCGATCCGCCCCGATGACAAGGAACGGCTCGCCGAGCATGCGCGCGGGCTGAGCCCGGAATCCATTTATCATCGCTTTATGTCTTTCAAGCGCAACCTGAGCGAGGAGGACTTGAGGAAGTTTACTGAGCTGGATTTCGCCCAGCATGTCGGATTAGTGGCTACTCTCACCGAGGACGGTCGCGAGCATATTGAAGGAGTCGGACGCTATATCCGGACCTCGGATCGTCGGGCGGAAGTAGCACTTTCAGTCGTCGATCAACTCCAGCGGCACGGTATCGCGCCCCTGTTGCTATCGCATCTGAGCCGCATAGCTCGTCATCAAGGAATAGTTGAGTTCGAGGCCAACGTGATGGCTGACAATGTCCACATGCTCAATGTACTGGCGGCCAGCGGATTCAAAACCCACAGCGAATACGATTCGGGCGTCGTGCACGTCATAGTGCGCATCGACAATGGCGCTTAACGATGAGACTCCAGCTTGCGGCGGCGTGTTCACGGTGATGCCAGCGGCAGCCGAGAGGGTCAGCTACAAAGGACAGGCGCGCTGTACACCGCGCCATGCCAGCGAAGACAACAGGTTTCTAGTGAAGACGACGCCTCGAACCCAGCCTGGAAATGCGTCATCATAATTGCTTGGGCAAGCAAACGGGGAGCTTTCTTGGCTGACAAGCGACAATCCGGAAGAGTAGGCGCGCACAGCGGCGACGAAGGCATTGACCCGCCCGACGACGCGCGCGTGCTCCAGGCGCTCGCCGGGCTGAACAGCGAACTGGCCAACGTTCAACGCGAGTTGGCACGCCGCAACGCGGAACTCGACGCCGCTATCCGAGAGAAGAATCAGCTGTTGGGGATGGCGGCGCATGACTTGCGCAATCCGCTCAGCGTCATCGTCGGCGTACTGGATCTACTCAGCGAAGAATTGGCTGACTCGTTGAGCGCGCAGAACCGCGATCTGCTCGCGAGGGTCACTAGCGCAGCCGGGCAGATGCAGGCCCTGATCGACGACATCCTCGACTATTCGAAAATTGACGCGGGCCGGCTCGACCTCCAACTGGCGCCCGTCGATGTCGCCGAGCTGATCCGGCAAGGCCTGGAGTTCAACACGCTCCTTGCCAGCAAGAAGGGTATCAAGCTGCGCTTCGAAAGCGAGAGAACACCTCCCACACTTAATCTCGACTCAAGACGTATGCAGCAGGTGCTGAGCAATCTTATCAGCAACGCCTTGAAGTTTTCTCACGCCGGAACGACGATCACCGTGTCCTTGCGATGTGACGCGGCCGAAGTGACGATCGCGATCGCCGACGAGGGACAGGGAATCCGGGCCGACGAGCTTGAGCAATTGTTCAAGCCCTATTCGCGCACCAGCACCAGGAGCACCGCCAACGAGAAGAGCACCGGACTCGGGCTTGCGATTGTGCGGAGGATCGTCGCGGCTCACGGCGGCCGCGTGCGAGTCGAGAGCGCATTGGGGCGCGGGTCAACCTTCTATGTGGTGCTGCCGATTCCGCCGCGATGAAAGTCATCGCGCGACGAGATCGTAAATCCGGAAATCCGCTCCCTCGTCAGCGCCTGCGTGGACTGACCTGAAGTCGGCCGATTGCAGGTAGGCTTTCAGCTTGGCGCGGCTCTCCCATCGGGTGATCAGAACAAAGGTCACCGGATCGCTGCCGGTCTTGAGAACTTCGCAGCCAAGAAATCCTTGATGCTTATCGACCAGCCGCGGGCGCCGCACGAAACGCGCCTCGATATCACCCGCGGCCGTTCGGGGAACGCTGAAGCGGGAGATTGCCACGGCTATTGATTGCGCTGAGTTCAAGGGATTACGCGGGCGGTGCGACGAGGTCGTTGGCGATTGAGAGCGCGGCGTCGGCGTCATCCGCGCATCCGTCAGCGCTGAGTTTTTCGGCCAGATCGGCGCTTGCGTGGAAAAGATAACCGCCGACAATGATTGGGATATTCGAGCCGTCGCGGATCGCCGCGATCGTTGACGCCAGGCGGACGACCTGCGACGGCATCGTTGCCGAAAGCGCGATCAGGTCCGGAGTACGGCGCAGCCGCGCTATCAGCCTGACCAGCTCGCGGGCGGGCAGGTTGGCGCCGAGGAAGCTCGTCTGCCATCCGTTGAGCTCGAAAACGTCCGCGATCGTGCGCGCCCCGAGTTCGTGTTGCTCGCCTTCAACGCACGCGACCAGTATCGAGCACCCGGTTGGGACCGTGGCGGGAAACAGCCGGCCGTAGAAACCGGCCAGAATCGTCTGTACCGCCGTGCTGCAATAATGCTCATGGGCGACGCTGATCTCGTTGATCTGCCACAGGCGGCCGATCTCGCGCATCAGGGGCGGAAAGACCCGCGTATAAATCCGGCCCAGCGGCAAGCCCGCCGCCATCGCATTTTCCAAGGTCTCGCGCGCCGCGGGTGCGTCGAGCCGGATGAGCGCTTCCAGGCATCGCCTCGCGATACCATCCTCTTCGCTCAGTCCGATAAAGCTCTCAACTTGATCCGGCATCGAAACGAACCGCGCCACCGCATCGTCGAGGTACGACGCCGCGACCTCATGATCGCCAATGGCATCGTCGCGCAGCGCAAACGTCATGCAGCGCAGGCTTTCGATGATGTCGTCCACGGCGACACCGCGATGGGTCAGGAGGATCTTCAGCCAGCCGACGTAGCGCAAGAACATCGCCACGTCGTCCGCGTCGACAGCGGAGGAGAGCGCCGTGATATTGTACAGGATATCTTCTCGATATTTGCTGCGGCCCTTGTCGCCGTAACGCTCGAGCAACAACGGGCGCCGCGCGTAATCGCGGGCGACAGTTGCTTCCGCGATACGATCTGCTTCGGCACGCAGTCGATCACCGGGTTCGAAATTCAGCACGCGCCCCTCTCCGCGAAGCCTCTTCGACGAATGCGGTCCTCGATCTAATGTATGGAGAATTGCTCCCGGATCAAATCGGGATCGGGATGAATGGTCGCTTAAACTCGAAGTGGACAAAATTTTCCTGCCATGGACCGTCACACGATTTTATCCAGTCTCTGACTACCGAGCGCCGCCCCTCTGCGGAATGGGCCGGAACCGCTCGGACCGAGGGTCGCAACAATCTTGAGGTTTGTGCTAATCGGCGACTAACGGAGTTTTCCTAACTCGAAAGGGCCTCGAGATGGCGCGCCGGGCGCCCAGCGACAAAGCTTCCGTTTCGGAACCATCGAGGAGCGACGCCGCCGAACCACTTTGGGACGATGGCGAATACGTCCTGTCGCGTGTGTTCCAGGGCGATCGACCGAAAGCTTTTCTCGCTAAGTCCCCCACTCTGCCGGATTGGCGACCTGCAACGGCAAAACGGCTGGAGCACGAGTATGCGCTTCGTGATCATTTGAATCCGGCGTGGTCGGCGCGCCCAATATCGCTCACCTGGCAGAAGGGTCGCCCGCTGCTATTGCTGGAAGATTCCGGCGGAGCGCCGCTCGCCCGACGGCTCACGAGCCCTCTTCAGCCTCTGGAATTCCTGCGCGTGGCGATCAATTTGACCCGGGCGCTCGTGGCAATTCACGACAGCGGTATCGTTCACAGGGATTTGACGCCGGCCAATATTCTCGTGAACTCAGGCAGTGAAAGGGTCGTCCTCACCGGGTTCGGCATCGCATCGCGCCTGCCGCGTGAACGTCTGTCCCCGGATCCGCTTGAGGTCGTCGCAGGCACTTTGGCGTACATGGCCCCCGAACAGACCGGTCGAATGAACCGATCCACGGACGCGCGGAGCGATCTCTATTCATTGGGCGTCGTCTTTTACCAGATGCTCGCCGGCGAACTTCCGTTTACCGCCGCAGATCCGATCGAGCTGGTCCACTCCCACATCGCGCGCCTTCCTGAGCCGCTAGTGAATCGAGCGACTGAAGTACCGCTGGTGATGTCGGCGATAGTTCAGAAGCTGCTCGCCAAAAATCCTGAAGACCGATACCAGACTGCAGGCGGTATCGCCGCCGACCTCGACAAGTGCCTCTCTGAGTGGGAATCCCGAAATTCAATTGATTGGTTTCCGATCGGCGAGCATGACCTCTCAGATCGATTGATTGTTCCCGAGCGGCTGTACGGCAGGGAGGGCGAGATTGGAATCCTTCTCGATGCGTTCGAACGCGTCGCGGCCGGCGGGAGAACCGAGTTGGTACTGGTGTCCGGCGGCCCGGGCATTGGCAAATCGTCGCTGGTAAACGAGCTGCACAAGGTGCTGCTTCCCAGGCGCGGCCTTTTCGCCGCAGGCAAGTTCGATCAATACAACCGCGATGTTCCCTACGCGACCCTGGTCCAGGCGTTTCGCGGTCTCGTTTCTCAGCTTCTGGCTTTGAGTGAAGAGACGCTTCGCCCATGGCGAGACGCACTTGGCGAGGCGTTAGGTCCGAACGGGCAGCTGATCGTTAACCTGGTTCCTGAGCTCGAGATTATCGTCGGCGTTCAATCTCCCGTCGCGGAGCTCTCGCCTCAGGAAATGCAGCGGCGGCTGCAAGAGGTTTTCGCACGATTCATCGCGGTTTTCGCCAAGCCCGAGCATCCGCTCGTCCTGTTCTTCGATGATCTTCAGTGGCTCGACGCCGCGACGCTGGCGGTTCTGGAACCTCTCGCCGCCAATCACGAGCTGCGCAATCTGCTTTTGATCGGCTCCTACCGGGACAACGAGGTTGGTCCGTTACATCCGCTGAATAGATCGTTCGATACGATCAAGAGATCGGCGGCAGCCATCCACGAAATTCTGCTGCAACCGCTTACAGGTATCGAGACCAACAAGCTGATCGCGGATACATTGCATTGCCAGCTCGAGCGCGCTCGGACGCTGTCCCAACTGGTGCACGAAAAGACCGGCGGCAATCCGTTTTTCGTTATCCAATTCATGTCCACCCTGGCCGACGAGAGGCTCCTCTTATTCGATCGCAGGGCGGCGGGCTGGACCTGGTCGCTCCATTCGATTCGGGCCAAGGGCTTCACCGACAATGTCGCCGACTTGATGGTCGCTAGATTAACCAGCCTTCCGCCGGCGACCCAGGAACTCCTGAAGCAGCTCGCCTGCCTCGGAAACAGCGCGACGGTCGGCACGCTCATCGCGGCTTGCGGCGGCTCTCAAGTGGAAATCGATGCCGTCTTTTGGGATAGCATTCGCGCCGGGCTCGTCTTTTGTACCAACGAGACCTACACCTTTTTGCACGATCGCGTTCGGGAGACGGCATATTCTCTCATCCCGAGCGGCGAGCGTGCCCTCGTCCATTTGGAGCTCGGACGCCGGCTCGTCACCTCGATGAGCGCCGAACAGGTCAGCGAGCGAATTTTCGACGTGGTCACTCAGTTCAATCATGGCGTGGCCTTGATCTCCGATCCCGGCGAGATCGAGCGGGTCGCGAACCTCAACCTTGGCGCGGGCAGACGCGCCAAAGCTTCGACGGCGTATGCCGCCGCGTGCGGCTATTTTAATGCCGCAATCGCGCTGCTGGGATCGTCCGGGTGGCAGACGCGTTACGGCGTGATGCTGGTTCTGATGCTCGAGCTGGCCGAATCGACGTTGCTCGCGGGGCAGTTCGAGGAGGCCGAACGGCTCATCGCGGCTGTGCTCGAAAGAGCGATTTCAGCGGTGGACAAGGCCGCCGCGTACCGGCTCAAACTCGAACTCCACATCGTGCAGTCGCAGAATACACAGGCAGTTACGACCGGCATCGAATGCTTGAGCTTACTCGGATTCGAAACTCCGGCAAATCCGACTCCGCAGCAGGTTGAGGCGGAATACCGCGCGCTCTGCGAGATACTGCACGAGACGCCGATCGAGAGCCTGATCGACCTGCCGCTAATGCGGGACACGCGGCTGCAAGCTGCGGCGCGGGTTCTGGCCGCACTGCTGCTGGCCTCGTTTTATACCGACGTCAATCTGTTTGTCAGCCTGCTCTGCCGCCTGGTGGCGCTGAGCATCACCCACGGCACCACTGAGGCAGCGACACAGGGCTTCGCGCTTTTCGGATGGATTCTTGGCCCGGTATTTCATCGCTACCGGGATGGCTATCGTTTCGGCAGGCTTGCCCTGGATCTTGCCGAGCGGCGGCGCTTTCTCGCCGACACCGCTAGGGCCCATTACGCAATGGGTATGACAGTGTCGTGGGATCATTCCTTAGCCGAATCGATCGAGTACTTTCAGACCGCGATCGACATCGGCATCAAGACCGGCGACCTCTTCTTCGTCTGTAGCAGCACCAGTCAGATCATAATCCGACGCATCCTGGCCGGTGATCCTCTCGCGGATGTTTGGAATCAGTCCGAGGAGTACGCGGCTTTCGCCCGGCGGATAGGATTCCGCGATGGTGCCGATCTCATAGTGAGCCAGCAATTTTTCATCCGGGCAATGGCAGGCGAAGACGCTTTGCCCGGCGCTTCGGACTTCGATCAAGCCGCCTTCGAGAGTCAGCTTACCGAAGAGCGAATGAGCACGATGGTCTGCTGGTACTGGATCCTCAAGATCGCCGGGCGTTTTGTCGCAGGCGACTATGCAGGCGCGCTGGAGGCCTCGGACCGATCACGTGCCCTGCTCTGGTCGTCCACCGCGGAAATCCAACTTCTTGACTATCACTACTTCACGGCGCTGACGCTGGCTGCGCTTGCGACCAGTGCGGTGGCCGAGCAGCAGCGTGAGTGGCGCGAACGGATCGATTCCCATTGCGAACAGCTCAAGGAATGGGCGGAGATGGGAGCGGCGATTTTCCTCGACCGCCATGCTCTTGTATCAGCCGAGTTGGCGCGCCTCGAAGGCCGCGAAATCGACGCGGAGAAGCTGTATGAGACCGCGATCCAGTCGGCTCGCGAACACGGATTGGCGCATAGCGAGGCAATCGCAAGCGAAGTCGCGGCACGCTTTTACGCGGCGCGGGACCTCCGCACCGTCGCCGCTGTTTATATGAAAAATGCGCGAGCCTGCTTTCTCCGTTGGGGCGCGAAACACCAGGTGAAGAGACTCGACGCGGAGCATCCCGAGCTTCAGGAGGATCAAATCGCGGCCGTTCAAGCAGTCACCCTCGGTACGAGCATTCAGGAACTCGACCTCGCCACCGTGGTGAGAATGTCGCAGGCGGTATCCGGCGAGATCGTGCTTGAAAACTTGATCGAGAGACTGCTAACGCTCGCGGTCCAACATGCCGGCGCCGCGCGCGGGCTCCTGATCGTGGAGCGCGGCGAGGAGACTCGGATCGAGGCCGAAGCGATCACCGAGGCTGACTCCGTCGTGGCTCACTTTCGCCGTGGACAGCCGCGCACGTCCGGGTTACCCGACACGCTGCTGCAGTACGTTCAGCGCAGCCGAGAGGCGGTGGTCCTCGACGATGCATCCGCACCGAATCCGTTCGCCTCCGATCCGTACCTCATCGAGAAGCGGGCCCGATCCGTCATGTGCCTTCCGCTGGTGAAACAGACTCGGTTGGTCGGAGTCATATATCTGGAGAACGATATTGCTTCGCAAGTCTTCACTCCGGCGCGCATCGAGTTGCTGAAGATTCTGGCTTCGCAGGCGGCGATCTCTTTGGAAAACGCGGTGCTCTATTCCGAACTGAGGGATGCGCAGGCCCGGCTTTCGGAGGCCCAACGGCTGAGCAAGATGGGCAGCTTCGGATGGCAGCCGGCGACTGGCGATGTCGTATGGTCCGCGGAGGCTTACCGCATATTCGAATTCGATCGCACGACCAAGCCGACCACGGAACTGATGCTCGAGAGGACTCATCCCGCGGACCGCGAGCGCCTGCGAAAGATGCTCGAAGACGCCCCTGGCGAGCCGAAAGACTGGGACATCACCCAGCGCATCAGGATGCCGGACGGCCGCGTCAAGCATCTGCGCATCGTCGCGGGGGCCGCGCTCGACGAGTCGTCCGGAGACGCGGAGCACGTCGGATCGATCGTCGATGTTACGGCCGCGACTGAGTCGCGTCTGGCACTCGAAAAAGCCTACCGCGATATCGAGGCGCTCAAGAATGAGCTGCAAAACGAGAACGTGCTGCTGCGTGAGCAGGTCGACAATGCCTCGATCTTCGAAGAGATTGTAGGTTCTTCGCGACCTCTGCTCGCGGTGCTCTCGCGGGTCGAAAAGGTCGCGCCCACTGAATCGACGGTTCTTATCACCGGCGAGACGGGAACCGGGAAGGAACTGATTGCGAAGGCGATCCACAAACGGTCATCGCGAGCGAACCGCCCCTTCGTGAGCGTGAATTGCGCCGCGATTCCGACCGCGCTTATCGCTTCGGAGCTGTTCGGCCACGAAAAGGGTGCCTTCACGGGCGCGCTGCAGAAGCGCCTCGGACGTTTCGCGCTGGCCGCGGGCGGCACCATCTTCCTCGACGAGATCGGCGAGCTTCCCTCGGAGACGCAGGTTGCACTGCTGCGGGTGCTGCAGGAGCACGAGTTCGAGCCGGTCGGCGGACAACTGGTCAAAGCCAACGTGCGGGTGATCTGCGCGACCAACCGCGATTTAGCCGAGGCGATCGCGGCCGGATCGTTTCGCAGCGATCTTTTTTACCGACTAAATGTGTTTCCGATCGAGATGCCTTCGCTCAGGGAGCGGCGTGACGACATCCCGATGCTGGCGGAGTACTTCATCGATCGATTCGCGCGCGCCGCGGGAAAGCGGATTCACAGCATCAGCAGAAAGACCTTGCAGATGCTTCAGTCCTACCCATGGCCTGGCAACATCCGCGAGCTGCAGAATGTGATCGAACGCTCTGTAATCCTCTGCGACACTGACCAGTTCGATATCGATGAGAGTTGGCTCTCGCAGGCGGATGTCGAACAAATGACCGCAGCGCAAACTCCTCTCACCCGGCATTTGGACGCAGATGTTCGAAGGAGAATCGAAGCCGCACTGTCGGAGTCGGGGGGCCGTGTGTCGGGGCCGGCGGGCGCCGCGGTGAAGCTCGGCATGCCCGCTTCAACTCTCGCCTCGAAGATTCGTGCGCTGGGAATCAACAAGTATAGCTTCAAGCGCAGTTAGTATTCAGCGCGAAGACCCCACGCTCACTTCGGCGCGCCGCGCATCGACCGTTCAAGATATCCAATCGCGAGCCGACTCATCGACGTGAAATCACAACTCGAATCCCCTCTCAACCCACCACGGCAAACCGAGCATATCGACCGGGCCCGGCGGCCACGTCATGAAGTGTCGCCGGTTTACGCGAAGTCGCGATTCGACTCTGAGCTCGCTCCTCATGAACTCCGCCGCGCGAGTGAACATCGCACTCGCGATGCCACGATGACGGCACTGAGGCGGAATTTGGACCACGGGCGGATCGCCGTCACCTGGCACGAGAACACGGTCTCGGCAGCAGAGACGAGAAAGAGCGTGCGCGCTGCTACATGGTCGAAGAGTGTCTGTACGACGCTCAAGAAACTCCTTGGTCGATAGACGTTGTCGCCACGTTCTGATCCGACTGCTTTGGCGCCGCTGGCTACGTGCTTCGAGGAAGGGAATGGTTCTCGACGCCCGGGAACTCGAGAAACAGACCTTTCGCCACGGCCGCCGCCGGTTGATGAATCCCTGACTAAGGCGGGCTCCGCGAACCACGTCGAGACCGACGTCCGCGAGCATGCACGAAACGAATTCCGAGATGAATCGCGCGATTTAGCGTGGCGGGTACTGAAATTCGCGAACAAGACGGCCACGAACGGATACCAACGAGCGTTTCCGTTGAAGGATGAGATACGCGCCGGAGAGGTCTCCGGCGCGGCGCAAGGTCAAAGCTGTATCATCGCGGTCAGAGCACCTGTTTGATGGTTGTGTTGACGGTGATGCGGGTCGCGCTGACATTTCCCTTCACTTCCGCGAGCAGGTTTCCATCCGGATCATATTGGTCGATGGTAAAGGTCCCGGCGTACGAGTTGCCTTTCCTGTCCAGC
Source organism: Candidatus Binataceae bacterium (assembly GCA_035508495.1). Taxonomy (NCBI): domain Bacteria; phylum Candidatus Binatota; class Binatia (SeqCode); order Binatales (SeqCode); family Binataceae (SeqCode); species Binataceae bacterium (SeqCode). The sequence goes on along the minus strand of DATJMX010000037.1, from coordinate 63,072 downwards.
GTGACGTTCTCGCGGATTTGGGCCGGACCGACAAAATTGTTGCTGGTGTCGAAAGATAGCGCGAAGTGATTCAGCTGGTAGGTGAATATGCCAGTCTGGCGCCATACACCCATGCAAAAACTCTGGGTCACCGGCGGGCGTGTCGAATTCATGATCTCTGTGCCGTCGCCGTGCCATTGCACAAATGGGTTATCGACGATCGTGCCGTCCGGAATGCCGTTGCTGCCCTCGGAGACGAACTGCGCCTTCCAGAATCCGACGATGCCAGCGATTTCGCTGCCGGGCGCCGCGAGCGAAGCGTTGATGAACTGGCCATCGCCCCATGCCTGCGGTAGGACACTAACAGTGTTGGATGATAGCGCCGCGCACTGCGCGTTTGCGCGCGAGAGACCAGACTCGTCCCCGTAATGAGCATCGCAAAGACCGCGATGCCGACCGCTCGAAGTACCGTCTTCATACATTTTCCCTCCCGAATTTTGCTCGCGCGGCTTTATCACCACGCCCAGGAATTCAAGCGGGAAAGGTGCGGTTACAGAATGTGAAAGCCTGAAGCGCCGATCGTGGCAACAATGCCAGCTGCGCGTCCGCATCGCGCGCTCCGCCATCGTTCACATTCCGTAACTCGATTGTTCACGCGATAGGATCGGAGGCTCGTAGGCATCGCACAGAATCTAAATCAGTAATACCCGATTTTTGCCATCCGCGTTTGCCTCACCAAATGGTGGGAATCGTCCGTTCGCACCACTAAGGCATGCCCCTGTTCACCGCGCTCGACGTAATCGTCCGACTCGGCCCTCAGCGCCGCCATCAGCATCCGCCGCGCCCCCTCGCGGGCGATCGACCCTCTAGCGGATTCGAAGTTCCGTCGGACAAAGGTGCCACCTCTTTCAGATTAACCTGTCCTCAATTAAATCGGACCAAGCGCGTTCTCAAAGCGCGGGTTACGTTCGTCGAACGACCGCACGCGGACGCCTTGAGTCCTTAGGTGATCGAGCTGATGGGGTGCGTCAAGCGGCGGTAGATGAGCACGGCGGTTAGCGCAATTGCTGCCGCGAACAGAATCAGACCTGCGAGCGCCAGCGTGGCGAGCCAGATCGAGCTCCTGAGCGTAGCGCGCGATTCACGCGTGAGGGTAGTCAGATCGCGCGCGGTTTGCCCCAACTGCTCCGCGGCCTTCTGATAGTCGTTGATTTGGAATGGCGGCGAATTCGGTGTTTCCCAGCCCATCTTAAGCGCGAGGCGATCGAACGCATCGAGGCTGTGATTGACCTGGCTGACCAGCTGCAACGCCGTCGCCAGCGTCGCCTGGGTAGCGCCCAAAAGCTCCTGCGAAGGACGCTGGGAAGCCTTGAGCGAGGCGAACAGCGCTGCTTCCTCAGTCTTGAAGCGATCGAAAACCTGGTCGAGAGCCTGCCGACGCTCGTTGGCCACCGCGGTCATCAGTTGCTCGATAGCCACTCGGCGCTGCTCGCCGAGGTTCTCAGGCATCGTTTCAACTGAATTCGCGACGCGGTCTGCAGCCTGGCTAAAGGTGGTAACGCTGTTGAGCAGGTCCTTGGTCTCCTGCTGGGCTGCGATCTGGTACTCGCCCAGTTGCGCTTCCATTCGAAACAACGCGGGAGCCTCCTGCAAATAGAGCAGCAGGCGCTCACTGAGTAATCGAAATTCGTCGATCGAGCGGGTGGCATCCGCCACTTCCGGTAACAAAGTGCTGCGTTCGAGCCCCGCCACCGCATTGGTGCCGAACTCCTTGGTGAAGCTCTGCAGGCGGACTTCGGCCACGTAAATCTGATCAGGATGGTCAGCGCGCCAGCGTGCGATCAGATCGGCCAGCGACCGCTGCTGAGCCGTAGTGAGTATCGTGTCGGCAATTGCCCAGATATCCTGCTTGCCCCGTTCCGTCGCGGCCAGCAGTGGTTGTCCGCTGGCGCCGTACACTTTCGGCACCCAGTAGTCCTTCATCACATCGTGCAGGAGAGTGGCCAGGACCACCATGTCGAGCAGATTGGCCTCCGGCTTAGGGCCGAGCGCGATATCGATCAGGGCGTTGCAATACTTAACCTTCGGGTCGGCGACCATCACGCGCTCGTCCGGAGTCCGTGCCGCGCGCTCGACCGAATCAAACGCCTGCGTCAGGCTCGCGAAATAGGAAGACGCGAAGCGCACAACATCCTGACGCACCTGCGCTTGCGTCGTCTCGCGATCGCGCGCGGCCTCGCCGCCAGGCGAGTTGAGTGACATCCAGGCCGGATCGTGGGAGCCGGAGACGCGCGCGCAACCGCCCAGAGTAGTGAGCAGGAGGACCATCAACGTGGCCGCGAGCAATGACCGCCGAAGGGTTCGCTTCGTTCCCGAAATCAATCGCGACACACTCGTAACTCGCGCCAACTGGCTGCTGGATCCGAGCCTAATACAGCCACAAAATGATTACTAGAGAAACCGATGAGCCATCAAAGCGAGCCACTGATAAGTCAGGTTTGAGGCACCAGTGCTCGCTTCGGTGCGCCGCCCCATGCTCCGGACTAAGTTGAGTTGCTTCCTCAAGCGTACGAGGTGCCAGCAACTTGAACGGCGCGGGAATTGTCCCGAGATATTTGTCTACTCGACGGCGTCTGCTCCCACGCAACTAATCTTCCACACTTTGTCGGCTTCAATTCCATCGCTCTCCTCTCCTTGTGCCCGCGGACGGCCTAATGGCTTCCAGCGTGCCCTTTCAAGGAGATGCGTAAGATCTCGCGGTTCAATTTCGTACAGTAGTTTCGTACGAAGCGTGAACGAGGGAGGGCAGCCTAAAGGCGCCAGCGGACCGCCGGGGTGGCGGACGGGCGGTACGAACAGAACGTGCCGGTCTTTATTGCCGAAGTGAGCATCTTCGACAAATCAGCGTCATTCTTTGCGATCTTTCCGAGGGCAAATCGGATCGCTTGGGTTACTGCTATGCGCGCGCGCTCGTGGCCGGACGCCGCTCGCCGATCGCGGCCGGAGAGTCCTACGGCTCGCTTGAGTTCACGGCCGAGTGCCACTATCTCTTGCTGGGTGCTTTCAACCCGGGCTTCATTGCCGAGTTCGCGAGCGTCCTCCAGCTCTTCTTCGAGTTGGGCGAGGCGTGCCCGATAGGCGGACTTGGCCTGCGCGTCGAGCACCTCACCAGCATCGCCGAGGTCGCTGGTCACGCTCTGGGACCGAGCGAGGTCTTGCGTCTTGCCGCTTTCTATTTTGTCAGGTGAATCGCCACCGACAAGGAGGACCAAGTCGAGCGCGCGTAGATCTTCACCCGGACGGGCCAGGAGATACGCGATGTAGTGGAAGCCTTTCGTATCCCTGAAGCGCAAGGTTTTGCCGCCGAAGGCAATCGTCCAGTAGTCACCTTCACGACGAAACTCAGCTTCGTCCGCGGCGGGAGAGACTTGCGAAAAGCTCGCGTTCAAAGACGGAGGTGCTTTCAGCACCACTCTGCTCGCCTCGATACGCTCGATCCATCGATCGCCGGCGCCGCATCGCTGGTAGATTGCGATCGCGGAATCGAACTTTGCTCCGGCCTGGGCGCACTCGCCGGCGCTAACCAGCGCCTGCCCCCACAAGAGCAGCGCTTCGACTTCTTCGAAGGGCACACGAAATCGGCGGAAAATTTCGATGGCCTTCTCGAATCGTGCTCCCGCCTCGTTCAATCCTCCCTGAGCTGCCGCGAGAACCGCCTCGGCGCGGATAACGGTACCCTCCAAACCCCGCCAATCCTCTCCTGCGGCCATGATCTGTCGGCATCGCGCCAGTTCGCGCGCGGCAGCTTCCAAGTGATTCAGCCGCGCATGTATCTCCGCGCAGACGGGCCGCACTGCCATCTCGTGCGCAAGTTGTAATTCGCCATCGGCCGTGGCAAGGAGTTCCCCGAAAGTTGCGAGTGCTTCATTTTCCCTGCCGCTGACGTGATGAATTTCGGCGGCCACGTTCAGGCATCGCGCGAGCGAATTGAGGTCGCCGCTGCTGCGCAATTTCGGCCTCTTTTCCGAGAGGAGCGTCGTTGCTTCGTCCCATCTTCCTTCAAGAAAGAGAATGTCCGCCCGATGCTGCGCAGGCACAGCTTCTGTCGCCAGGCTCTGAGCGCCGACCACACCGCCGCTCCGCGCGAGCAGGTTGGCATAGAGGCCTGCCAGCACCGCTCGGAATGGCTCGATGCGCGGCTTGCTAAGCTCGTGCTCAAAGCATCGTGCAGCTTCGGGGATGTCGAGCAAAAAGAGATGGCAACTTCCCTCGATCCAGGCCGCGAGAAAGGCCAGGCGTCCAATGTTCAGATGATCGATCTTTTGCCAGGCTTGCTCCTGCAGCGCGTGACTTTCGGCCAATCGCCCGCTCTCCACAAGGTGCAATGAATACTGTAGGGCCGAATTTGCCCATTGCGCGTCGTCGTTAAATCGTTGCGCGATTTCCATCGCCAGCTTTCCTGCCGCTAACCCTTCTTCGGTGCGTCTGCTGACGAACGCGGTCTGCATGATCCCGGTGTACACGCGCGCCAAGGTGAGCCCCTCGGGTCCGCCGGCGAGACTCTCCCTGGCTTTGCGAAAGTGCTCGCGAGCCCGGCAGACGTCTGAGGTGTCCGCATAGGGTACGGCGTAATAAATGCCCAGCCGCGCATGCCATTCTGCGACTCGGGCTTCATCGCCGAGGGTTCGATACAGGGCAAGCGTCGCTTCCGCGTAACGGATCGCCGCGCTGTAATCGATCATGAAGCAAAGACCCGCGAGCTGGTGCAAAAGAGACGCACGGCGCGGCGGGCTGCCGAATTCTCCTTGCATAAGGTTGAGCGCTCTTTCCCAATGCGCCCTGGCCTCCTGATAGGCGAAGACCGCTGACGCCGCCGCGCCCGCACCCAGAGAATGTTCGATCGCTTTTTCGGTGAAGCCTGCCGCGCTGAAGTGATGTGCTAGCGCCGCGTGATACGGATTCAGGTCGTCGTGATAGATATTTTCGATCGCCGCGCCAATCTCGCCGTGCAGCTCGATACGACGCTTGGCCGGCAGATCCTTGTAGAGCACCTCGCGAACCAGGGCATGAGAAAATCGATATTGCCAATGCGGCGCGCTCCCGCCCGTGACGATTCCAAAACGCGCGGCCTCGTCCATCCGTTCCACGATCTGCTCGGCTGAAAGACCTGGCAAGGCCTCGAGCAATCGGGCTTTGAAATCGTTGCCGATGACCGACGCGATCGACAGGGTCGAATTCGTTTCGGTGGAAAGGGCGGCGAGTCGGCGGCGAATCGATTCCCGCACACCATCGGGAATTTCGAAGGAGGCGGTGCTGCTATCAATTTTACCTTCCGCGACCAGCAGCCGGACAACGCCTTCGACGAACAGCGGGCTCCCGCCTGAGACTCTGTACAGCTCTGTGATCAGCGTGTCCCTGGCTTTCTGTCCTGCGGTGCGCTCGATGAACCGACCGACCTCGTCTTGGCTGAGTCCGGCGAGCGGAATCGTAAGACCCTCGCGAATCAACGCACCGGCCAGTCGTGCCAGCTCCGGCGACTGTCTGATTTCGGCGTCGCGATAAGTGACGATCATCGCGATGCGCGTGCGTTTAATTTCACGCGCGATGAAGCGCAGCAAATGCAGTGAGGGCTGGTCGGCATCGTGGAGATCGTCAACGATGATCAGCAGAGGCTCGGCACGCGCGACATTCTTCAGGAAGGTCGCAACCGAGCTGAACAAACGGAATCGCGCCGACTCCTGGTCAGACATGATCCGGCTATCGTCCGGCGACGGGCGTGCAGGCCGCAATTCCGGAATTAACCGGCTGATTTCCCTTGTGCCTGGACCTAACAGTACTTCCAGTTGCCCGGCATCGCGGCCCTCGATACAGGCGCGAATCACCTGGATTATCGGCCAATAGGCCGGCGCGCCCTCGCCCTCCCAACATCTGCCCCAGACCACCTGGAAGCCCCGCGCGGTTGCCAGACGAGCAAATCTGTCGGCCAGCCTCGTCTTGCCGATTCCCGGCTCGCCGGCCAGCAAGAAAAGGCGCCCGCGCCCCTCGATCGCATCGTCGAGGCCGGCTCCCAACTCCGTCAGCTCCCGCGCTCGCCCGATGAAATTAGCCGCGGCGACGCCCCGCTCCGGTAGAGCTGATTGATCCATCTCGCGAGCCAGGCCCTCCTTCGAGGCTGTACGCCGCGCTGGTTTGGCGCTACGAATTGCTACACGTTTTGCTACCGAATGTACAAGTTCTATCGCTTGAGGCCGGAACAGAGCGATTTTGAGTGGTCGGACCCGGAGAGTGTTCTCAAGGATTGCACGCAACCTCGAGCGTCTCTCGTAACTGGCGAGGGAATCAGATGGCGAATCAAGATCGTGACTACACACAGCGGCTGACGGAACTTCAAACAGAAATTCTCGAATTCGTCGGGACCTTCGAATCGATCCAGGAAGAGATTCGGCCCGGCGTTCTTCCTCAGTGCCAGGCCCGTCTCGTCAGCGCAACTGGTGACACGTTTCGGCGATTCGATTCGAACTTCGTACAGATGACGCCACCCCCCGATCTCACGGGAACGCACGAGATGCTATGCGCCGCGATTGGCGAGCTTGCAAAAGCCTATCAGCTCTTCATGACGACGCCGGGACGCGAATGGACGCTTATCTACCTGCACTCGCGGGCCGCATTCTGCCGCGGGCTATACAAGATATTCGATTTGGGCGAGCGGTTGCCGATTCTCGCGGCACATTTCCTGACGCCCGGAGCGAACGCGCCAGTGCATGCGTCTGCGGACGGCCTGGCTCGCGGTTTTATCCATCGCAAGCGCAACGACGAGCGCTCTGACTACTCGCTCTACATTCCCGAAGACTATTCGAAATCGAAACCGCTGCCGCTGATCGTCGCGCTCCACGGCGGCTACGGTCAGGGCAACGAGTATATCTGGACGTGGCTGCGCCCGGCGCGAAGCCGCGGCTACGCGGTACTCGCACCGAAGTCATGGGACGTCACGTGGGACATGAGCATTCCGAGTTTAGATAGTCAGTCGATCCTGCGGATGCTCGATCAAGTCACAAATGAGTATTCGATCGATCGCGCTCGAATTTATCTGACGGGCTTATCCGACGGCGGAATCTTCACATTTATTTTCGGATTCGAAAACGCGCAGCTGTTTCGCGGCCTGGCTCCGGTTGCCGGCGTGCTGCATCCGGTGCTTGATTCCTTGCTGCGGCAAAACCGCGGCAAGGATACGCCGATACTGATGATTCACGGCGCCCAGGATTTCATCTTTCCAGTCGCGTTCGCACGCCAGGCGTTCGATCTCTTCAAGGCGGTTGGCTATCCGGCAACCTACGAAGAACTACCTGATTGGGGACATGCGTATCCCTACTCGATCAACGAGCGCATGGTGCTGCCGTGGTTCGAATCATTGCCGCCCAAGAGCCGGTAGTATCGCGATCTCAAACGCTTGATCGCTTCGCTTCGTCGGCTGCGCTGGGAGATGCGACCTTGTACAGCTTCTGCGCATTGTCCCAGAGGATCTTTCGGCGCACCGAATCCTCGCAGTCGGAAAGTCCGTCCCTGATCCGATCGTGCACCTCTTGGCCGTAGAGCGAAGTCGGATGCGGGAAGTCAGTCTCGAACATCACGTTGTCAGCTCCAATTTTGTCGATCAGCCGGCGCGGCGCGACCTGCTCGAACCAGTAGCAGGCGTACACGTTGCGCACGAAGTACTCCGATGGCATCAGCTTGAACTCGGGACGCTCCTCGCGAACGGCATTGCCGATGAACTGATAGTCCATTGCCTCGAGCATGAACGGAATCCATCCGATACCGCTTTCCACCGACACGAACTTGATCGCCGGATAACGATTGAGCACGCCCGACATGATGAGGTCGCTCACCTGGCGGCCGTTTTGCAGCAGGATGTCGATCGCAAGCGCGGTGAACGCGGGCGCGAGTCCGTATGACGATACGCGATTTTTGAGCAGTCCCTCCGACATGTCGCCCGAGCCGACGTGAAAACTGATCGGCAGGTCGAGATCGCACGCGATCTCCCATAGCGGGTTCCAATGCGGGTCGCCGAGCAGCGGCTGATCGAAGTATTGCGGGTCACCGGTGAAGAGAATTCCGCGATGGCCCATCTTCGCGCAGCGGCGCACCTCTTCGGCCGCGGCTTTCACGTCCCAGAATGGAATCGAGGTAATCGGCAGCAGGCGCCGCGAGTCGGCCGACGCCCATTCGGTCTGCCAATCGTTGTAGATGCGCACGCACGTCAGCATCAACTCAGGATCGTTGAGTTTGAGGAATTGCTGCGCGCCGAAGCCGCCCACGTTCGGATACATCACCATCGCCCAGATGCCCATCTCGTCCATGTATTTCAGGCGAGCCTTGGGATCGTAAGCACCCGGATGCATCTCCTCGTAGCTGCGCGGCGGATTCTTGAAACTGCCGCGCCCTGCGGTTGCGGTCATCCCGGGAGTCGCAAGGAAAGCTTTACTATCGCCGAGCACCCAGCGCTGCGTGCCCTTCGGCGAGGTTTCAATGCGCGGCACCCGATCGCGCATCGCGGCGGGCGCGCGACTCGTCCACACCTCGGGCGTTTCGGTGACGTGAGTATCCGCATCGATAATGGTGTAGCCGCGCATGACTAACCTCCCGCCTGCCGCAAAAAAGGTTCAGCTATTCAATCTTCGCCAAGCTCAGCCTCTGCGGTCCAATCTCAAGATCTGAGCCATTAGTCGCCGCGACATTTCTCGCGTCCACTCCGTGGACTGGGTGAATACGCTGAAAAAACGAAACCGAGGCGCGCAGGAATTCGAATCCGGCCTCGATCTCGTCGGGCGACAGCGATTTCTCGAGGTCCGAGATTAATTCCCGCACCAGGTGCTGCCCCCGCTCCGCCATCGAGAGGATGTACCGCTCGCCCTTCGGCGTCAGGATGACTTTCTTCTCACGGCCCGAGTCGGCGCTGCCGACAATCCGCACGAATCGAAGCGGCGGCTCCGCCAGCGTCTGCAATGCGATCGTGATCGCGGGGCTGCCGAGATCGAACCAGTTGTGCAGCCGCTTGGCGACGTCCTTGCGCAGCATGCTGCGCGAAGTGCCGCCTTCCGAGCGAATCAGCCACAGGATACTGGCCTGGGTCCGCGAGAGCTGCCCGCGCATCGCCGCGCCGATCGCAGAGATTCCCTTATCGTGGACGAAATAAAGAATCTCCAGCAGCTCGGCTGCGTTGGCTTCAAGTTGAGACTTTGGCGATTTCGCGGCGGCCTTGCCGGCCGATTCCGTCGAATTGGATTTACGTTTCGTTTTGAGAATGTTCAGTACCACCCTCTAATAATGTCCCGTGATTATATGACTTCGACCGCACGATTGCGCGTATCTTTCGAAACTTCGAGCCGGTCGCGGCAGGCTTGCCGTCGGAACACCCCCGGAGCTATGTTTCACACAATCGTTGCACGATCAAACAATTTAGCCAGGCAAGTATTAACCGAGGCCCGCGCCTTCGAGGTTCGCCAACGAGGATTGTCGATGGACCATCACTTTATCGATGAGGCTTTGAGCGATCCCGGCTTCTTCATCGATCACGATCCTCATCCCCTGTGGAAGGAGTTGCGTCAAACCGACCCCGTCCACTGGACGCAAGGGTCGGGTAAACCGTTCTGGTCAGTCACACGCTACGACGACATCATCGCGGTCGTCAGCGAGCCGAATCTTTTCAGCTCCGCCTACCTGATCGGCCTGCCGTCGAGTCCCGAGATGGAGCAGGTCACGCCCCAGATGCTCGGCGCGGGCGAGATGATGCTGATGACCGATCCTCCGCTACACGGTGCGATGCGCCGCGCGTTCAATCGCTTGCTGCTGCCGCGCGCAGTCGGACGCTTCGAAGCTCCGGGTCCGCAACTTGTGCGCGAGATCATCGAAGAAGCGATGGCGAGCGGCCAATGCGATTTCGTGGTCGATGTCGCAGCGCGGATGCCGATGGCATTCATCTGCGAGATCATGGGTATCCCACGCCAAGACTGGCCCGACATGTTCAAGTGGGGAAACATGGTGGCCGGCAACGAGGATCCTGAGTACCAGGTCGATTCGGGATCTGCCCTCGACACGCGGCAGGTCGGCTCGCGCAGTATCGGCCTCTACTGCGTTCAGGCCGCGCTCGAGCGACGCGGCGGCGACGGCGAAGACCTGCTGAGCGTCCTCGGCAACGCGACGATCAACGGCCGTCCGCTCTCGCGCACCGAGCTCGCACACAACGGCTTGCTCTATGTCGGCGCGGGCCTCGAGACGACCCGCAATGCGATTTCAGCTGGCCTGCTCGCCTTGATCGAACATCCGCAGCAGATGGATCTCCTGCTCGAGCATCCTGAGATCATGCCCACAGCGATCGAGGAGATTCTGCGTTGGGCGAGTCCTGTGACGCATTTCGCTCGGGTCGCAACGGCCGACACCGAGCTCGGCGGTAAAGCGATCCATGTGGGAGATCGCGTGGCGCTGTGGTTTCCATCGGCCAATCGCGACGAAGCAGTCTTCAAGGATCCATACAATTTTGATCTGAGGCGCACGCCCAACGAGCACATCGCATTCAGCAAGGGAGAGCATTTTTGCGGCGGCGCGCATCTCGCGCGGCTCGAATTGCGGCTGACGCTGCAAGAACTCCTGCCGCGCCTCAGGCAAATTCGAATTACGGGCAGAGTTGAACGCCTGCGCTCGAACTTCCTCGCTGGTATCAAGCACATGCCGGTGCGGTTCGCCGAGTCGCAGAATGCTGCGTGATTGTCATTTCAACGGAGGGTTCACTATGAAGCTCGGAGCATCGATCATTTTTCAGAACTACTTCCGTGGCGAAAAACCCGACTGGCAGATATACGAGGAGGACCTCGCGCTGGCGGATATGGTCGAGCCGCTCGGCTTCGATTCGCTATGGGGCGTCGAGCATCACTTCTCGCCGTACACGATGCTTCCCGACGTGCTGCAGTTCCTCACTTATATGGCGGGGCGGACGAAACGCGTCGGGCTTGGCTCGATGGTCGTGGTGTTGCCGTGGCACGATCCAGTGCGCGTCGCCGAGCAGGTTGCGATGCTCGATATGTATTGCGGCAATCGCGAGTTGACTCTTGGTTTCGGCCGCGGCGCCGGACGGATCGAGTATAACGGATTCCGCGTGCCGATGAGCGAATCGCGCGAGCGCTTCAGCGAAGCCGCCGAAATCGTGCGGATGGCGCTGACGCAGGAGCGTTTTTCCTACGACGGCAAGTACTACCAGATTCCCGACATGAGCATCCGGCCTCATCCGCGGCGCAAGGATCTGACCGAGCGTTTCTACGGCGCGATCATCTCGCCCGAAACCGGCGATATCATGGCGCGCCAGGGTATGGGGATGCTGGTGATCCCGCAGAAGCCGTGGATCGAGCACAAAAAGGACTACGATCATTTCAAGGAGTCGTGCGCGAAGTTCGGCCACAGGGCGAAGCGCCCTGTCGTGTCGACATTCTTCTACTGCGCGGAGACTGAGCGCGAAGCCAACGAAGCCGCCGAGCAATGGATCGGCAACTACTCCGACACCGCCGTCGCTCATTATGAATACGACGAGCCCGAGCATTTCCGCGGCGCCAAGGGCTACGAGTTCCACGCGCGGATGGCCGACGCGACCAAGAAGAGCGCGACCTCGTTCCGCGAGATGTTCACCAGGACGCAGGTCTTTGGCACGCCGGAAAAAGTGATCGAATCGCTACGCGAGATCTCCGCGACGATGGACGCTGCCGAATTCGTCGGCTTCTTCAAGTATGGCGGGATGCCGCTGGAAGTGGCACAACGCAGCATGAAGCTGTTCGCGACCAAGGTGTTGCCGCATATCCAGCGCGACACTGGCGAGCAACACAACGTAGCCGCCGGCCGTTGAGGTAAGCGCGATGTACGACTTGCTAATCAAGAATGGAACTGTGGTTGACGGAACGGGAGCGCCGCGCCGCGTCGCAGACGTCGCCGTGAAAGACGGCAAGGTCGCCGAGATCGGCAAGATCACCGGCGGCGCCGCGCAGATCGTCGATGCCTATGGCCTCGTCGTCGCGCCCGGCTTCGTCGATCCGCACACGCACTACGATGCGCAGATCTGCTGGGACTCGCAGATCACGCCCTCGTCGTGGCACGGAGTCACCAGCGTCGTGATGGGAAACTGCGGTGTCGGCCTCGCGCCCTGTCTGCCGAAGGCGCACGATATCGCGGCGCTCGATCTCGTCAACGTCGAAGCAATTCCGTACGACGTCCTCAAGCGTGGCATCACGTGGGATTGGGAGAGCTTTCCCAGCTACATGGAAGCGGCGGGACGCCGCGGCAGCGCGATCAACCTGGGGTTCCTCGCACCGCTCACGCCGTTTCGCCATTACGTGATGGGCGAGGATTCGATGGAGCGTGCCGCAACGTCCGCCGAGACCGAGCAAATCTCGGCGCTTCTGCGCGAGGCGATCAGTGCGGGCGCGCTCGGCGTATCGCACACGACGGGCGTCCAGCACGTCGGATATAAAGGACGGCCCCTTGCCTGCCGCCTGGCGGATCGCGCTGAGCTCGGCGCCTATGCGCGCGTGCTACGCGCCCTCGGCAAGGGCGTGATCGAGATCACGCTGACGCAGAACTTCGGCCATATTCAGGATCACGAGATCGATCTGCTGAAGTTCCTGCTCGATGAAGGCGAGCGGCCAATCACGTGGCTTGCGATCTTCGACCTCGAGGACAGGCCGAACGCGAGCGCCGAGACGCTCGACCGCGCCGAACCGCTAATCAAACGCGGCGCGATTCCGCAGATGACTTGCCGTCCGCTGATCGCGGAAATCGAATTCAAAACCGGCATGTCGTTTTCGCTGATGAAATCGTGGCAGCCGGCTGTCGATCAGCCGCCCGAGAAGCTCAAGAAGCTCTACGCCGATCCCGAGTTTCGCGCCGCCGTCGTTGACGAGATGAGCCGCGGCGTTCTGAGGCGCAATTGGAAGCGCGTCGAGGTCTGCGATGTCAGCCGGCCGGAGCTGAAAGGCCTGGTGGGCAAGACCGTCGCGGAGATCGCGCGCGATCGCGGCCGCGAAGGCCAGGAATTCGAGACGATGCTCGATCTCGCGATCGAGGACGACCTCAACATCTCGTTCGCGCAGGCGATCTTCAACAACAACGAAGAGCGACTCGCGAAGTTGATCAACGATCCGCGTCCGATGATCGGGCTGTCCGATGCGGGCGCGCACGTGAGCCTGCTCTGCGACGCGGGCTACTGCACGTACCTGCTCGGGCACTGGGTGCGCGAGCTTGAGGCGATCACGCTGGAATATGCGGTCAAGCGGCTCACGTCGGAGCCGGCGGATTTCTTCGGGCTCAAGGGGCGCGGCCGTCTCGCGGCCGGCAACAACGCCGATATCGCGATCTTCGATCCCGCTACCGTCGGATCGGCGCGGCGCGGCACGATGACCGACGATCTGCCCGGCGGTGGCAGGCGTCTGATCATGCCGGCGACCGGGGTGATTCACACTTTCGTCAACGGCGTGCCGGTTTACAAAGACGGCCGCTACACCGGCGCGACGCCTGGCGCGGTGCTGCATTCATAAATAGCAAGTTACTATTCCAAAACTGGGAGCTTCGAATATGGCAAACAATGTGATCAATAAGCCCATTATCTCCTCCGATTCGCACATCATGGAGCCGCCTGATACCTACATCGCGCGAATCGATAGCAAGTATAAAGACACCGCCCCGCGCGTCGTGTGGCAGGAAAAAGGCGGCGACGTATATGTGATCGACGGCATGAAGCAGACCATCCCGATGGGCCTCGTTGCCGCGGCCGGTGTGCCCGCCGAGGGCCTGGCGACTTCGGCGCGATTCGCCAAGTTCGACGATCTTCATCGCGGCGGATGGGATCCCGAGGCGCGCATGGCCGACCAGGATCGCGATGGTGTCGATGCCGAAGTGATCTACCCCAGTGTCGGCATGGTGCTCTGCAATCATCCCGATGCCGACTACAAGAAGGCCTGCTTCGATGCGTACAACATCTGGATCGCCGAGTATTGCAGCCCGCATCCGGATCGGCTGCTCGGCCTCGGCCAGACCGCGATGCGCACGCCGGAGGAGGGCATCAACGACCTCGAAAAGATGAAGTCCATGGGTCTGCGCGGCGTGATGATGCCGGGCTTTCCGACCCTCGAGGATTACGACAGCAAAATCTACGACGAGTTCTTCGAGGCCGCGATTTCCCTCAAGATGCCGCTCAGCTTTCACATCCTGACCTCGCGCGAGGGCGTCGCGAATCCTCCGCGCGGACCAAAGGCCAACTCCTTCATGTCAATTATCCGGGGCAACCAGGACATCATGGGGATGTTCATACTCGGCGGCGTCTTTGAGCGTCATCCGAAACTCAAGATCGCCTGCGTCGAGGCGGACGCCGGATGGGTTCCGCATTTCATGTACCGGATGGACCACGCCTACGATCGGCATCGCTATTGGCTCGATATGGCGAAGCTCTCGAAGGTGCCGAGTGAGTATTTTCGCGAGAATATCTACACGACATTCCAGGACGACTGGGTAGCGTTCAAGAGCACCGACATGCTGAATCCGCATCGCCTCATGTGGGCGAACGACTTCCCGCACAGCGATTCGACGTGGCCTAATTCGCAGGAGCTGCTGCAAAAGCATTCGCAATCGCTCACGCAGGACGAAAAGAACTGGATCCTCCACGACAACGTCGCGGAGCTATACGGGATCGCGAACTAGGATTTCCGCGTGGAGAAATACTAGCGCGTTTGCGCCCGAACGAACGCGACCATTTTCTCTACCGTCTGCGACGTCGACGTCGACGATGCATCGCGCTCGTAACCCGCGCCCATAGGCTGGGCCGGGTTGCGCGGCGCGAACGCATCGGCGGCGCCCTCCGACAATTCCAGCTCCACCGTACCGCCGGCCTTGCGATAGAGCTCGACGAACCGGTCCAACTGTGCGCGAGGATGCACGATGTCGCGCGAGTCCTGGATGTAAAGCACGGGAGGTGTCTCGACGCGCTCGCCTCGCTCGAGGATCTGCACTGGACTCGCCTCGCTCATCGCATCTTCGGTCTTCCAGTACTTGTCATGGAGCGGCAGCACCATGTCGACGAAGGGCGGAGGATTGCCCTTTTCCTTGAGTCCCTTCGCGTAGCGATAACGTCCGATCGGATCGATCACGGGCGCGCCCATGATAACGCCACGTACGCTAGCGTCACCGGAAAGCGGAATTGAGGTATAGCGCAAATCGGCCGGGCGCATCCCGAGTAGCATCGCTTGATGACCTCCGCTCGAAATTCCAAACGTGCACACCATGTCAGGACGCGTTTGCAGCCCGGCGGCCTTCGACTTGAGCCAGCGGATGCCGTAGTTGATGTCGACAACCGATGCCGGATATGAAGCGACGGGAGGCACGCGAAAATCCAGTGCCGCGACGAGAATACCCCTTCGTGCGAGTTGCTCGTTGATGCGGTCATCGTTTTTCCGATCGCCGAGGCACCAGGCGCCGCCGTGCAGCTCAACGATCGCAGGAAACGGGCCCTGCGCGCGCGGCTTGAAGAGTCGCGCCTGCAGGCCAATATTTCCGTGACGGAGATATTCCACGTCTTCGATTTCGATCTCGTGTTCGAAAGCCTTGGGAGCTGCAGCAGCCATAATCGCCTACTCCTCCAAATTGTGTTGCTGGGTCGTCTGAGTCTTAGCACCATCGGATGAATTCCTGAAACCGTCAATCGGGACTTTTTTGCTTGCTCACCCGAGCGCGCCGGAGTTAGCTTCCGATCGGAGGTTTTGTTATGGCACCGCAGTTCCGTCGAATAGTCACTGGCCACGACGCCGAAGGTAAATCGATCGTAGTAGTCGATGGACCAGCAACGCAATTCGGTGCGTATTGGCAAACGGCCGGCGCGCCTGCCGACAACAAGAGTGCGGGCGATGCGGCGCAATCGGTCAATATGCTCGAGCCCGCGCCGTTGGGCAGTATCTTCCGCTATGCGGTCATTGCTCCCGAAGATCCGAAAGTCTCGCGCGAAGAACGCGAAGCTGCCACCGCGAAAATGTTCGCCCAGATGCGCGCGGAGCACTGCCGTCCCGACACCACGCGCGATCCCGGCATGCATAAAACAAAGACTGTTGACTATGTAATCCTGCTCTCGGGAGAGGTTACGCTGATGCTCGATCGCGGTGAGGTCAAGTTGAAGCCCTTCGACGTAGTCGTGCAGCGCGGCACCAACCATGCCTGGATAAACAAGGGCAAGGAACCCGCGATCATCGCGGCCGTTCTGATTGACGCAGAGAAACTATAGAACTGCGCGCGACGAGCGCACTACTAGGCTGTCGCGCCTCCGGAATGCGCCACCCGCGGCGGTTCGGCGCCCTCGTCGGATTCAAGGAGGTGTCGTATCCGGAGCGAGTAAATGAAGATAAAAAATGGCGCGCCCAAGAGCGCCAGGCCGGTTGCTACCAGCGGCTCAGACTCGAAGAGCCCTTCGACTTCCTTTGCGTTGAAAGGGTTTACGAGATGGCTCGTCGTGGAGGCCATGACGAGCAAAGCGACGCTGATCACGTAAGCAAAGAAAAATGACACGCGCGCGAGTCGCGGAACCCGCGTCGTATGCACATTGCTGGCGATCTCGCCGGAGGAGAGAATATCCCACGCGAGTGCTGCGAATACCACCAGTGCTTGCGGCACGGTAAGTCGTCCCGGGCTTCCACGCGCGGACAAAAATGCGAGCACTAGTAATCCATAAAGCAGGAAACAAATATTCAACTCGCACAGCAGCATACCGTAACCGACAAACCGCGGTATCCTCCGGACCAGAGCAAACAGCAACATGAGCAACGTGCCAACCGCCACTGAGTAGTAGACATCGACGAATGCTTCGCCGTGGCTCGAGTAGTCCAGGAACCACATCATGCCAATTGAGGCTCCGAGGCCGAAAAAAGCGAACCGATGCCGCGATCGTCCACCGACCGCGTAAAACAATACAACTGCGACCACGAAGACAAGAAAGGGAAAGATGAAGACCTTGGAATAGCTGAACATCTGCGCCGGGTCGTATGTAACTGGATTACTGATAAAGCGCCACATCAGTCCGGCTTGCAATGTGACAAAATAGAGCGCAACGACCACGAGCAGTGGCCGGTATCCAATGTGCGGCGGGATTTGCGTCAATCGTTTATGCGACCTCCGGAGCATCAGGTAGATCAACCCTATCCACATACCAATACCGAGACCGCTACCGATGGCCGCGGCCAGAATCGTGCCCGAGCCAGCTACGAAGCGAGTTGTCACCCAAACATTCATTGCGATCGAGAAAAGCGTTATCACCACGACCGGTACTCTCGAGTGACCCAGCTTCCTGATACCTCGGGTTGCGGCCTCCGATGCCAGCATTGCGATTTCGGCGATGTCAGTTGCCGCCATGAACAGACCGAACATCGCCGCAGTCGCCTGAAAACCGAGAATACTTATGGCTATGACATGATATCCCGCGGCTGCGTAGATTTCGATCGTTGCGATGGTCGTGAAGGCTACGGTAATCGCACCTTGAACTCTTTGGATCGTCGACCAGTGTCGTTTCGAGGCAAGCACGGCGAAAATACTCAGCAGCGCCGCGGGGACCAGAAGGCCCAGACACAACTCGATGCCGTTAAGGATCATCACCAGAACGAGAAGGGTCGCAAGCACCGATACGATCGTGGTCTTGGCGCGGCCGCGCACCAGCAATACCGCGAGCGCGATGAACGTAACAACTATAGTTTCGCCCGCGATCAGAAATAGTAGAGTTGCGATTGGAATATCGCCGGCCAGCGTATGGACCGCCCTGCCAAGATGGCCGCCAAACAGGTTGAGAACGATCGCAATGACGACGGTGGCTGAACCGCTCTGGAATGCGATTCGAACGTCGCGATCCATCGAGGAGTAGTTAACGATCTTGTGGCGGAACTCTTCCCAGAATCCGCTCTGCTCGCTCATCGCGGCTCTCCCTGGGCGGCAGACCGATGAGAGCTGGACGACACAGTGTTCAGCCCAGTCGGGCAACGGGACGAGCGCTCGGAGGCGCGCCGGGAATCCGAGCCAGCCAGCGGTTAAGATCGTTTATAAGAAAATCCAGTCGCCGCATCGATTGTAGTTCGGCCAGAATCGTGCGCCGTTGATCGAGTGTCCATTTCTCGACTCGCGCGTAGCTGCCGTCTTCGATCCACGAGCCAAAGCTCGCCAGCGGAATACGAAGATCTTCCGGGCGGTAGGCATTGGCGACCGCGTGGGCAATCGCGGGTTTAAAGCAGTGAGGGCTCTTGAAGTAATCGAGCCAGTTCTCCAGTTGCTTGACTATAGGAGCGAGAATAGCTCCGCGTTCGGATTCTATCGCGGGATCTATCGGAGGCAGTTGAACGGAGATTCTGCCGGTTGAAATAGACGCGAACCTGTTCGCGATCCGGCGCAATGCGCCAGTCGCCTCGACGATCGCGTTGTGATCAACCATGCTGCTGCGCCCTTCGAGTTGCGCGTCATCGGCGACCTGCAGAATCTCGGCCAGCAGGCGCATCGTATCGGAGTTCACTTCCGAGATCTGTTCGTCGTCGCCTGCCGCCGAACCGCCCGGCGCGAGCGCCAAGGTGTCTTCAATTACCCTGCGCAGCCTTGGCAACAGCGAATCGCCGGCGTACACCGGCCATAGTAACAGCGTCGCAATAGCCACTACGAAAGTTCCAAGGAGAATGCTCCAGATGCGCCAGAGCGGCGAATAAATCTCAATCGATGGGCTGAGCCCGGCGAATACCAGTGTGAAAGTTGTACCGATCTGCCTTCCCGCATATGACACGCGGCCGCTGGTGAGGGACGCATAGCCGGAGACAAAAAACACAACCAGCACGGTCATCATGTATGACGGCAGATTGTCGAAATTAGGCGACACTATAATGATCGCGACCAGCGACACAATTCCGCCGAGCAACGCGCCGACGATCCGCAAAATCATCTTGCGCATTGCGGCGCCGTAAGTGGGTAGTGCGGTTATAAGCACGGTAGTTAGTATCGTGGAAAGCTCCGGGCGCTGGGCCGTCAGACCGATTGCGTATCCAACCACCGCGCACAGTCCAACCTTTAACGAGTATCGAGCGAGGTCGGGATTCGGCGAAAGAGTGAATAGCGGAGCCAGTTCGGAAGTCGCCTTGGGCAGCGACTGCGGTGGCTCATCGAGCAAACGTTCCAGATGCGCGGTCAGAACCGCGAGCGAGTCGGTAAAGGCAGCGAAGTTCTCGATCTCGGCCGTGCCTGCGGTACGAATATATTCGTGGCGAACCTCGAGGACCCGCGCCGAGAGTTTGTCCATCGCAGCTCGCGCCTGGGCTCGCGCGGGAGGCATTCGATCGACGCCAACGGGCACGTCGACTCTGAGTTGCCGCGCAAAATCGTCCAAGGCTTCCGCGATTCCGCGTGCGGCCGCGATTAGCTCCGGCCGCACCATCTCGCGCACTGCGTGCGGCACCTGTTCGCGGGCGGAGAATACCAGGCGATCCACTTCGAGGTTGATTCGCGCCGTGCGCGAGATCGCCGCCAGCAGGATCGCATGCCGATACTGACTAGCGCCCTCGGCAGAAGCCTGATCGAGTAATGTCATATGCGCAGGCAGATCGGAGGTCGGCGGGGGAAGTTTAGGACGTGGCGTTCCGGAGCGACCCACGTAGTAATCGGCCGCCGCCAGGAAGCGCAAACGTGCCTGCGCAACGCTCCTGGAGAGAGATTCCAACAGAATCGCATCACCGGGATCCGGCCATAGCCAGTTGTCAAACAGTACAAGGATGCCGAAGGCGAGCGCGCTGCCGCCGAGCGCACCGGCCGAGCTCCATCCGATGTCACCGGGCGCGAAGACAACGTCGTAGAAATTGCCGAGACAAACGACCTCGATCAACAACAATCCGGGAGCGAACTTGCGAATCATTCCCACGTACGTACCGTATGAAACCAACGCGAAGAGCAGCGGCGCCATCAGCCATGGCGTGTCGGCAAAGGCGCGGGCCAGGACGACAGATACGGCGAGGGCGATACCCTCGGCGATGAGAAACTGAATCGCGCGGCGCGGCGACATCATCGGCCCCGCACCGACCAGCAGCCAAACTATGTATGCGCCAAACTCACTGTATACGTGACAGGCGGCGACGAGGCCGGTGCCAATGGTCGCAACTGTAGTGAACCTGAGCGCAGTGCGGAGTTTGCGCGGCGTCGGCGCAAGCTCGCTTGCCAGGAATGTTCCAAACTGATCGAACCAGTTCGCGAATTGAACTATTCGAAGGTCCTTTGCAACGCCCGCCACTTCTCACTCCGCCGCTCGCCAGCGCATCGCATTATGGTCTCAGTTCCCGAATGGTGAATAGTCCGGCCGGCTCGCCGACGCCCCGCAGAATATGGTAGCCAACGGGCGTCAGAGCTTCTTCGCAGCGCGCGGCGAACTCCCGGGAGATAAGGACGGGACAATCGAGTGTGCGGCACAGTTCCTGGATTCGGCTGGTAGTATTGACCGCGGGACCGATCGCGGTGAAGTCCAGACGGTCGGGAGCGCCGATATTGCCATACATCACGGCGCCAACATGAAGCGCAACTCCAAACGGCAACCGACGCAGGTCCGATCCTATCCGCGACTCATCGAGCCGAGCCATGCCTTGACGCGCAGCGCGAGTCGCCGCCAGCGCCGCGCGGCAGGCGGCTTTCGCGTCGGCGCCCGCGAGCGGAAAAATTGCGAGCAATCCATCTCCGATGAACTTCAATACTTCGCCGCCGAATGGCTGGATCGCGCCGACCAGGTGCGAGCAGCAATCATCCAACGCCGCGATCACTTGCTCGAGCACATGCGTTTCCGAGAATCGCGTGAAATCTCGCAAATCGGACAGCCAGATTACTGCATCGATCGTCTCACCGGTGCCGCGCCGGACGGTTCCGCTCAAAACCCTTTCAGCGCTTCGGCGACCAAGGTACGCGCGCAGAAGAGCGCGCGTGGTCTCACGTTCGACGACGGCTTGCAGAGGAGCCTTCATCGCGAGGCAGACGTCATCGAGGTATTCACGCTGTTTGGTGTCGAGTTCCGCGCCGTCCGCGATGCTCCACGAAACTGATTGGGCGTTTGTCGAGTCGCGGGCCACCTGCTCGGCAAGTTGTTCATCGAGGCCCGAGGTTCCATGGAACTGCAGCTCGGCGACGACGCGGCCATCGCTACGGCGCCATCGCAACCGGCTTGCGGCAACCATTGGATCAAGACTCGCGACCGACATGATCGCCGACGCGATCGGCAATCCTTCAGCTACCAGCCGATTGCATACTTCGCCCAACAATATCCCGGCAGCGGCGGATTGCGCACCCTCATCAAGGAGCCAGGTTATGGTTGGTGTGCGCGGAATCGCAGCAGAACTCATTCACGTGTGCGTCCCGGCGGACCGGGATCGGGACCCGGATCGCCACCGCCCGCCGCAACAACCAGACGCGCCAGATAATGCGTCCATCCGATGCCATGTCCGGGAACTTCAGATGCCGGGAGACCGTTATGACTGAAGCGCACAAGCGTGCTTCCATTCTGCGGCAGCAGATCGATCTCGATCCGCGAAGAACCGGGCGGCACCTGCTCGTCACTGATCCATCCCCAGGTGTAGGCAAGCCGCGTCACCGGCACGACTTCAGTATATTCACCGCGCGCGACTCGCCCTTTTAGAACCTCGATCATGAACAACCCGCCCACGCGCGCGTCGATCTGCGCCGACGTTCCTACCCATCGCGTCAGACGTTCAGGATCGGTAAAGAAAGCAAAGACGGTGGCAGGATCAGCCTCGACCTTGAACTCGCGCTTGACCGAATTCGGCTCTTCCACGTTCAAGCTCTTAGCACTCACGCAAGCCAGGGTCCAAGCCTGTCCTTTTACCGGCTGGAACGCGGCATCGCACGCCCGATCATCTGCCCGGCCTGAACGAGTTAACAACCGGGAGCATTGGCCGCAGTCTGCTGCTTGACGATGTTGCCCTGATCGTCGGTGGTCGTCGCCGTTCGCGATGAGCTGGAAGGCGCCTCCGATGAGCTAACTGTAGTTTGATATGGCGGAATAAATAATTACTCAGAAAGATCGGATAACCGACTACTCACTGCTCAGTCATCTGCACAGAATCAGTAGCCGGGAGTTGTAGTCGTGGTCTGCTGTTGGACGACGTTACCCCGATCGTCGGTCGTGGTCGTCGATCGCGTCGTGCTCGAGGGCGGCACCGATGAGCTGGGGACCACCGTCGTTCGATAGGGGGGTCCTGCGGTCGTATATCCCGGATTGTAAGCAGTCGTGGTGCGCTGCTGCACCGCGCCGTTTGAGTATTGAGTCGTCACCGTGGTCGAATCGGCGCTCGGCGGCACTGCGGTCACTCTGGTCGGAACGTCGACGACTTTCGCGTTCGGCGGCGGAACGTAGGCTTCGCTGGTATCGGCAGCCGGTGAGCATCCGAGAATTGATAGCGCGGCCACGCTCATGCAGCCAATCAACAGATTTCGAATCGTGCTGTTCATAGTCGTGTCCTGATCGATTTCGTCGCGAGAGTTTACTTGCCCGTTGATCAGGCAATAGACGTGCCGATGAATAAGGCGCGTCGATCTATACGGAAAATGCGCGAGATCCGGCGTAATACTGCTCGCGGCGCTTGAATTCATTCACATTGGCGACGATGCAATACCACGCGGCCTACCGGTCTGAATGAAAAAACTTCAGGCTGATCGGTAGTGCGTTGGCAGGCCGCTGACGAATCACTGAGTATTCGTTGTGCACAAACAATCAATCTCAGGTTCGGTCTTTGTTTGTTCTCTAGTAACTTCCTGCTCCTGGGTGATCTGATGTGTTCAGCCTCTCAACTTCGCATCGGATTTAGCATTCGTCTCTACTCGCTCGCTCTGATTGCGGTAATTTATTCCGGTTGCGCCCAGCTCTCCGTCACACCTCGGGCACCGAAACCGGCAAATCCGCGAAAACAAGCCGCAGCGATGGCGGCGGAGCCGGTCGCGCCCGTTGAAATCGCGGTCAATGACTTTATCTTCGACACCGGCGACGTCACTGAAAATGGAAGCCCACTCACGCGGGGAATCGATTTCTTTCGCAAGAGCAATCCCAACGAGCGCCGCGTTGGAATCGGCGACGACCTCGCAAAAAGGATCTCGGCGCAAACGGCGAAGCGGCTGGACAAGATGGGCCTCCCCGCCGAACGCATTCCGGCCGACAGCGATGCGCCTTTGATTGACAACACCCTCCTGATCACCGGCCGCATGACGAAAATCGACGAGGGCAACGGTTTCACCCGTGTGACCTTCGGCCTGGGCGCCGGTGAATCCGAGCTCGCAACGGAAGTGCATGTCTATCGAATCATGCAGGGAGAGCATGCCGAAGTGCTGGCTTTCACTACTTATTCCAACAGCGGAAAGATGCCGGGCGTCGCCTGGTCGATGGGATTCGGTGAATTCTTCCTCGGTCCGGTAACCCTCATTGCGGCGCTTGACGACGCGGCCTCGAGCGGTCAGAAATTCTACGCCTCGCAGATAGATTATCTCTCCGGCGAGACCGCAATTCAGATTGCCAACTATATATCTCAATACTCGGCGAACGAGGGCTGGATCGTTCCGAGTAAAGCGGGATCGGTAAAGTTGCGCACGGAATAGAACTTCCTGCGATTTACGCCGCTGCCACCTTTGCCTCGACCCTTGCGGAAAGCGCCGGGCGGGTGCTTAATCGATCCAACTCTACAAGGAAGGAACGACCTTCGATGAGCCAGGATCGCAACGCGAAGCCAAATAACAAACCGGTCGCGGTCGTAGTCGGCGCCACTTCGAAGTGGCAGTCGGACGGCCGCAATACGTTGCTCGCGCATGGCAAGACGATCGACGACCGCGAGATGCCGGTCGGCGCGCGATGGGGCGTCGGCGGCGCGATAGCACAGAAGTTCGCGCAGGAGGGCTTCTTCGTCGTGCTGACAACCCGCAAGCAGGCCAACGCCGCGCCGCTCGCCGAGGCGATTCGAAGCAAAAACGGCGAATGCATGATCGTCGAGCTCGATCTCGTATCGCAGGAGTCGATCTCCGCAGCGTTCACGAAAATCCGCGGCGAGGCCGGCGAGCCGGAGGTGCTTGTTTATAATGCCGGTTACCTCGAAGGACGCGACCTTCCTCCTGACAAGGAGTTACTCGAATATATCCCGGTTGAGATGTTCGACACGGCGCAGCATATATCGAGCCGTGGACCATTCCTCGTCGCCAAGGAGGTGCTGCCGTCGATGCGCCAGAAGGGCCACGGCTCTTTCCTGATCAGCAACAACGCGAACGCGCTGCGCGGGCGCAAGCGGATGACGGGGCAATCGCTCTACTATCCGCGCGTCATGATGCGCACTCTCGCCCAGGTCCTGACCGAAGAATATTCCGAGCACGGCGTGCACGTCGCCAACGTCATTATCGACGGCCTGATCGACTCGCCGGGAACGCGTGCATTGTCTATCGCTCAGAAGCGCCCCGAGATCGTGATGAACCCGGTGAAGATCGCGGAAGCATTCTTCTACCTGCACACCCAGGACAAGTCATGTTGGACGCATGATCTACAGCTGACGCCCTACCCGACCAAACCGAGCTTCTGATGTTACCGAGTAGCGACGAGTCGATTTGCTACCCGCGAATTGCTCCGTAAATCGCAACCGTCAGAACCGGGAGGCTGGATACTATACCAACCATCGTTGGCACGTACTTGAAAATCAGTCCGGTGAACACTGCCGCGAGAAAATAGGTTAGCAGGAAACCAATCTGGATCACGACGCGCTCTTCGACTACTTCCTTGCTCTCGCGGCTTGGAGCCTGGCCGCCGATCGCTACAAGACCGCTTACCAAGGTCGTCCATGTTCCAGTGATGTAGGTCGTGATGACTCCGGGCAGCTTCAGCGGCAGTAGCGCTCCGCTCTGGAGTCCGATCGCGAACGCTACGCACGCCAATAGTATGAACGAAGTCTCACGGCTTGGAGCGCCGTTCAGGTAAATCCAGGCCGCCTCCGCGAGAAGCAGCAGCAATGCCTCGAACAGCAACGTGAAGGAAACCGACCTCGACCAGGTCGCATCGGATTTGACATGGCGCGTGAATAACGAGCCGGCCGCGACTCCCGTGGCGTAGAATATCAACGCGATGAGCGGATGGGTTCGTTCGCTCTGCATGCCAAATATCCCGATACCCAGTAGAACCGTGTTGCCCGTCATGTTGGCCACGAATGCGTGACCGAGCCCGAGGATGGCCCATCCGTCGGCAGAGCCCGAGGTAATCGCAAGCAGAAAAAGGAGTTTGTCCCGTTCAGATTTCTTCACGTCGGCGTTCCATTAGAAGCATGCGAGCCTTTCTTGTTTCACGAACAAAAACATTGCGCGATTCCGGAGCGCTTCACCCTTTCATATTTGCCTTACTGCGAAACGCCGCTATAGTCCGGTCTCGAATCCACAGAGGGAATATTTATCGCAATGTCATCGCCGCTCGATACGTTCGATCACGTTGTCGTATTGATGCTCGAGAACCGCTCCTTCGGTAACCTGTTCGGCTACCTCTACCGGGAAGGCGTTCCGCCGGGGAAGAACTTCGAGGGTGTGATCGGTAAAACGCTGAGCAATCTCGGCCAGGACGGCATTTCAGTCCCGGTCTCAGCCGACGCTGACGTCCATCAGCCGTATCCCGATCCTGGCGAAGAGTACGAGCACGTGACGATGCAGCTCTTCGGGTCCGATGCCGCTTCCGGCACGCCTGGAATGAATGGTTTCGTGAGGGATTACTACACGAACCTGACCGATACCCAGGGCTGGACCGGCTCGGCGGCCACGCAAAGCGCGCAGATCATGCGCTGCTTCGCGCCGAGCACAATCCCCGTCTTCAGCAAGCTCGCGCAAGCGTTCGCTGTTTTCGATCATTGGTTCTGCGCGGTGCCGAGTCAGACCTGGTGCAACCGCACGTTCTGGAATGCTGCGACTTCATGGGGATGGGTCAACAATCCGAAAACCTCGTCGCCTGGCAATCCCTGGGGCCTCGATCGCTGGGCTCATTTCAGCGCCGGGCCAACTATCTTCATCAACTCGAAGAGAAGTTCGGCAACCGCAGTTGGTACATATACGAGGATCTCGAAGTGCCGTTCACAAAACTGCTTCACTGGGGCGCGTCAAAAGACAAAATCGGTGAAAACTACTTTCGATACCTGGGTAAAGGATTTCATTTTGGCAAGAATTTCTTCGACGATTGCGCCGCCGGTGAACTCCCCAAATACTCATTTCTCGAACCTCATTTCATAAATTTCTTCGATCATGCGGTCTGGCATGACGACATGCATCCATCCGCCTTCGGCTCACCGCTCTATTCCAACGGCGGACCCGGTAGCGTGCTCCTGGGAGACCGCCTGATATGGGAGGTCTACCAGGCAATTCGCAACTCGAAGAGCAGCCGGAAACAACTGGTGGAACACGCTCCTCATCATCACTTTCGACGAGCACGGTGGAAATTACGATCATGTCCCGCTACCGGCTGCGGTGTCGCCCGATCCCGCGGGATTCAACACCGGAGTTGTATCGCTCGATGTCATGCAGATGGCGGCGATCAACCTGAGCGATATCCAGTTGAACAATCTGCAACGCTCGATCATCAATGCCGCACGCGAGTTCTACGGGCTCGATCCGACGGCGGCGCTCCTGCCCAAAAGCGCCAAGGAAGCGGCCGAACTCCTGGATAAAGTCGCGAGATTTCGTTTGCCCGTTCGCAACTTTTACTCGAATGTCGATTTGAGCGAGTGCCAGGCGACTAGGGGCAGTGAACGTCGATCGAACGAATCGAAAGGAGCAACGTGATGAGGTTCGTCTGCCTGGTTTATTTCGAACCGTCGGCGACCGCGGCGCTTTCGCCCACGGACAAGGCCACGCTGGGTCGCGATTCGATGGCTTACGATCAGGAGCTGAGTCGAAGGGGCAGCTATATCGTCGCCGAGGCGCTCAATCCCGTGAGTTCGGCGAAGTGTGTGCGGGTTCGCAAGGGAAAGGCGACGACCACCGATGGGCCCTTCGCCGAAACGAAGGAGCATCTCGGCGGATTCATATTGGTTAACGCCGCCGATATGAACGAGGCGCTCGAAATCGCGGCTGGAATCCCGCTGGCGCAGTTCGGCACCATCGAGGTTCGCCCCGTGATGCAGATGGGCTAGCGCTGGCGACGGCTCATCCGGCAATACGCGCGGGATGAGCCGTCGATCTGTCGATTACTTCGGCGCGGAGTTCTGCAGGAACTCGACCGTGTTGCCCTCGGGGTCCGCGACCATCGCGATTGTGACTCCCGGTCGAAACTCGGTGACAGGAACCGTAGCCTTGATGCCCTTGGCTTCGAGCTGCGCCATCAGGCCGCGAATGTCGGGCACGGAAATCGTGAAATAACGAAAGCCAAGCCCGCGCATCGGGCCGCCCGCTTCAGGCTTGGCCGTCGGCGTGCGCTCGAGCTTGACCAGCTTGATAATCGTGGTGCCGCACTTGAGTCGATACATGCGTCCGTTCGGCAGCGGCAGCTCGCCCTCTGATTCCATCCCGAGGCCGTCGCGATAGAACGCCAGCGCGGCCTTTTCGTCGGTGATCACAATGCCGAGATCGATCGAATCTTTACTTACCTGCATGGGTCTCTCCGTTACTCAAATCTTGCGTGCGGGCCGGCTGGTGCTCGACGCGCCAGTGCTGCCGCGATTTACCGCTACGTTGGATAGCTGGGCTTCGCGCGAGGTTCCAAAGCGCTGCCAGATGTCCGGGCCGGCCGCCGTCAGGCCGCCGTCGACCACGAGCGCCTCGCCCGTCACGAACTCGGAATCATCGCTGGCAAGGAACAGCGCCGCGCCCGCGATATGCTCAGGCTTGCCGTGCTCGGGCCACGGCTGGAAGGAATCCATCCGCTTGCCGGCGCTTGCGGGGTCTCCGCGATCGGTGAGGCCGGTGAGAATTCCGCCCGGGCAGATCGCGTTCACGCGGATACGATCCCCCGCCAGCTGCATCGCCGCCGCCTTGGTCAGGTTGATGACTGCCGCCTTGGCTGCCGAGTACACGGCCGGTCCTGCGCCGCCGCTCAGGCCGGCCACCGATGCAGTATTGATGATCGAACCGCCCTGCCCCTGCTGCTTCATCGCGCGTGCCGCGTGCTTGATTCCGAGGAAGACGCCCTTCGCCAGAACGTCGAAGGTGTAGTCCCATTCCTCGACGTCAACATCCCAGATCGGCCCCAGCGCGCCGCCGACTCCGGCGTTATTAAACACGATGTCAAGGCGGCCGAACTCCGCGATCGCAAGCTTGATCATGCCCTCGATGTCGGCTTCTTTGGCCACATCAGTGCGAATAAAGCGGACCCGATCTTTATGATTCCGTTCCGCCGCGAGTGCCAGCGTCTGCTTGCCTGTGTCTTCGTTGAAATCGGCGACGACGACGGCGGCGCCCTCGTCGAGGAAGCGCATCACCGTTCCGCGGCCCATCCCGCTGGCGCCGCCAGTGATCACTGCCACTCTGTCTTTAAGTCTCATCGCTCAAACCTCACTTGCGCGGAGTCATGTTCTCCAGGATATCGACCTTGCCCGCAAAATCTTCGAGGTCAACCTCCGTGGTCTCAAGAATGCTGGCGGTCTGGCGCCAGTGCCCGATAATAATCAGCAACTCGATAATTTCCTGCGCGCCGAGATGCCGCTTGAGGGCCTGCAAAGTTTCGCGCGAGGCTTTGACGTTCGCATTGACCTCATCGGTGAACTGCAGCACCAGGCGCTCCAGCTCGCTGAAGCATCGCGCACTCGGCCAGTTTTCGATCGCGGCGATCTGCTCCTCGCTCACGCCCACGTGCTTCGCCGCCGGCACGTGCTGCGTCCATTCATAGACCGAATGACAGTCCTTCGCGGTGCGCAAGATCGCAATCTCGCGCAGTCTGGGGTCGATAGCAATCTGCGTGAAGAGGGCGTTGCTGAGGCGGCTGCGCTGAACGAAGAGGCTCTGGGCGTTGGCTGTCATCCGCTGAACGTTGAGGACTACCTTGCCGGCCGTGAGAATCTTCAGAACCTCGGGCGTCGCCTCTTTGTCATCAAGATACGGAAGCAAGGCCATTAGTGAATCCTCCTTGTAAAACCTGAAATCGCTGCTCGATCGTCAAGGGAATTTTTACCGGATTCCCGACGCCAGTCCTAAGCCGGGCCTTTATTTAGTTCAGAAAATCGCGCTCCGCTCAATTCCGTCACGCCATGCCCGTTGGGCAACGCTCCGTTTGTCATGACGGAATTGCAGAGCCTTCACACGCGCTCATTGGTCGCGCAGCATTGCTCGGCATTTGCTCACTTTCCTCCCTCGCCTCTCGAAGCTGGTGAAGAGCAACCGTCTAAAAAGTCAACTACGCATTGCGGAGAGACCGCGAATACCACTTTCGAGAAAGGGCGAATTGGTTTTGAGCATGACGATTAGAACGACAATCAACTTTCGCAACATGCGGTCAGCGCCATGACTTTCTCGCCTGACGTAGCCTCTGATGGAATCCTTGCAACAACGGATTCAGACGAACCGCGACCAGCGTGCATAGGTACAGGCGAGCGCGGACGTCCCCGCGACCACCCCAGATTGCGCGTTTGCCTCTAAAGCATTGCATAGGAAAGCTAATCGAGCTAAACGCTCGAGTTGGAATTGAAAAAGTCAAAAAGGAAGTTTCGGTTAGAATCGCAAAGACATTAGCTAATTCCTGCTGCGGTAAGTCTTACCGTCTGCAATTCGATATCCCTGGAAAGATCACCTTGGATTGCGCTCGCTGGCGAACATCCCGCGATAGCGGCTCAGGCTGCTGGAAGGCATCGGCAAATGGCGAAGGGGTCGGAAAAGGCCGTGACAGAGGGCCGCTGGCCGCGTCTATGGGCGAAGCTGAGTTCCCGCTTTGGCCGCATCCTGTTTTTCATAGTTGCCTCAAGCCTGAGGGCTTTGGCGCGGCCTGTAGTCCTGCTTGCGATTCTGATTGCGCTCGTGCCTCAAGGGGTAGCCGCAGCGTGCAGTGGGGTTAATGTTTGCAGTATTAACCCTTGCTTGAACGGCGGAAGGTGTTCTCAAGATCCGGTTGCGTGTGCCGCCGTGTGCACCTGCCTCCCTGCCTGGACCGGGCAAAATTGCGACTTTCCGGTCGATAACGGTCAGCCTTCGCAGACCGTCAATACGACGACCGATGACAGCGGTTCCAGTGATGGGCTATGCAGTCTCCGAAAGGCGATCAACAACGCCAACAGCCCGGGCGCCGACACCACTGGCGGAGACTGCGTAACCGCCAACGCCACCGACACCATTACCTTCAGCGTCACCGGAACGATCACGCTGAGCGGCAGCCTGCCGACGATCGCTAACTCGTCGCCCGGCAGTTTGACGATTGATGGGACCGGGCAGTCCATCACCATTGATGGTGGAGGTTCCCAGGCGCTGGAAGTCGGGTCGGGAGCGACGCTCACGCTCAATAATCTTACGATTACTAACGGCGGCAACAGTTCAGGGAACGGCGGCGGCATCTATAACAATGGCGGCACACTGACCGTCCTCAACAGCACCCTCTCCAGCAACAGCGCCGGCAATGGCGGCGGCATTGCGAACGAAGGCTCGCTGACGGTCACTAACAGCACCTTCTTCGGCAATAGCGCATCAACCAACGGCGGCGGCATTTTCAATGACAGCAGTGCCACGTCAACCGTGACTAACAGCACCTTCTCGGGCAACGGCACCGGCGGCGGCATCTACAACAACAACTCCGCTGCTAGCGTAACCGTGACCAACACCATCCTGGCTGACAGCGGCTCCGGCACTAACTGCTCCGGCAATGGCGTCACTAATGGCGGCTACAACATCGCCGACGACACGAGCTGCAAATTCGGCAGCAGCACCGGCGCTGATAGCCAGACCCTCGGAGACGGCGTCTCGGCATCGCTCGCCAGCGCACTGGCCAATAACGGCGGACCTGCGGAGACCCTCGCGGAGCTGGTGGGCAGTATCTCGATTGACGCCATCCCCTTTGCCGACTGCATCTTTCCCTCGGGCGCGTTGAATCCTTGTACCGATCCGCCGTCCGTCACCTCGTCCACCCAACTCACCTGCGACCAGCGTGGTCAGCCGCGGCCCGATCCCTTCGATGGTCCGGGCGGCCCGTGCGATATCGGCGCGTATGAGTTTCAGGCGACCTCGCCGACCCCGACTCCCACCCCGACCCCGACCGCGACCGCAACTTCTACGGCAACAGCAACCGCGACTGCCAGTGCGACGGCTACCGCGACTCCAACTCAGACCGCCACGGCCACTGCGACCGCCAGCCCGACTGCAACAGCGACGGCGAGTTCAACCCCAACTGCGACGGCCACCAATACGGCCACAGCTACTGCAACCGCAACGCCGACCGCCACCGCGACCGCGACGCCAACCGCGACCGCAACTTCTACGGCCACAGCGACCGCCAGCGCGACGGCGACAGCGACTCCAACTCGGACCGCCACTGCGACTGCGACCGCCACGGCCACCAGCACACGAACCGCCACCCCAACTCGAACGCCAACTGCCACGCCGACTGCGACGCTAACCGCAACTCCGACGCGCACGCCGACACCCACACCGACGCGCTTCGCCGGAATTTCCGGAACCATAGGATGTCAGCTCGAAAGCGTCGCGGTCCTTTCCCTGCGATATGGAACCCTGAACAACGCCGCGTCGCGGCTGGGTTATCCAAATGTCAACGACCTGGAGAAGGCCATCAATCAATACTGCTTTCCTCCTCGGAGTTGAGAAGAGAGATCCCAAACGATAAGGCGCGGAGCCTGCAACCACAATTGATTCCGCATCTGAAAAGACCGAAGCCGCGGGCCGCGGCATCCACGTCAATCCTGTGTACTTCCAAGGTGGGGCTGAGGGGGCCTTCTCAAGTGAGGACGACAAGGAGGCCCGCGCCAGTCTTCGAGAAGCGAACGCCATCGATCGAGGGCCGGTGACGCTTCTGAGGCGCGCCGACTGGGACTCTCCAGACCTGCCGTGGCGAACCGTGCGCAGCATGCGTGATTACCGCGCGAAAGTAATTTGAGATAAAACCTGAAATCGCTGCTCGATCGTGAAGGGAATTTTTACCGGATTCTCGACGCCAGTCCTAAGCCGAGCCTTTATTTAGTTCAGAAAATCGCCGATTTGCCAGAACAATCGCCGAGAGCTGGTGATGCCGCCAATTACGGCTGAATTGCCGAAGGGCGGCACGCTTGATGCTCTCAGCGCGCGGGACTCTGTGTCCCTGCATCGGGAACCATAGCGGAACTCCCCGGTAAGTGCGTAGTCGAATCGTATCGCGATACGCAGAAAGGTTGCGATAGAAACTCATGGGTGCAAATAACCTCTCGACGGATTCGCCCGCAACGGCCGCCAAGGAAGCGCGAGCGCGGCGCTCGCGAGCGGTCGCCTCTGACACGCCCGCGCAAACGAACGGCGCCGCGAAACCGTGGAAGAACGGAGAGCGGCGCGCCCGCAACGGTCGCGCCGCAAGCCCCGGATTCGACGACCACGCCCTATCGACCGATGACCAGAACGAGCTCCTGCAGTTCATCGAGGTCCTCAAGGCCTTCAAGCAAGGCGATTTCAGCGTCAGGTTCGAATATCAAAAACATGGCCTCATGAGTCAGGCAGGAGAACTGCTCAACGACGTTCTCGGCCTGAACGAGCACATGACAAAGGAACTCGTGCGGGTCGGCAAGATCGTCGGCCAGGAAGGCAAGATGTTCGAGCGGGCGTCGGTCGGCGCCGCGCGCGGCGACTGGGCGGTGGGGATGACCAGCGTCAACCAGCTGATCGCCGACCTCGTATCCCCCACCAACGAAGTTGCCCGCGTTATCACGGCGGTCGCGCGCGGCGACCTGTCGCAGAAGATGGCGCTCGAGATCGAAGGGCGGCCGGTTCGCGGCGAGTTTCACCGCATCGGCGAGACCGTCAACAGCATGGTCGATCAGCTCAACTCGTTCGCCGCCGAAGTCACGCGCGTCGCCAAGGAAGTCGGCAACGAAGGCAAGCTCGGCGGTCAGGCCGACGTTAAAGGCGTCAGCGGCACCTGGAAGGACCTCACCGAGAACGTCAACGGTCTCGCCGCCAACCTCACGGCTCAGGTCCGCAATATCGCCAAGGTTACCACCGCAGTCGCCGAGGGCGATCTGTCGCAGAAAATCACTGTCGATGCGCGCGGTGAAATCTTCGAGCTCAAAAACACCATCAACACCATGGTCGATACGCTGCGCTCGTTCGCGGCGGAAGTTACCCGTGTCGCCAAGGAAGTCGGCACCGAGGGTATGCTCGGCGGGCAGGCCGAGGTTCGCGGCGTCAGCGGCACGTGGAAGAATCTGACCGACAGCGTCAACGTCCTGGCCGCGAATCTGACTACCCAGGTCCGCAACATCGCAAAAGTTACTACCGCGGTCGCGAACGGCGACCTCTCGCAGAAGATCACTGTCGATGCGCGCGGTGAAATCTTCGAGCTCAAAAACACCATCAACACGATGGTCGATACGCTGCGATCATTCGCCGCCGAAGTTACCCGTGTCGCCAAGGAAGTCGGCACCGAAGGCAAGCTCGGCGGCCAGGCCGACGTCAAAGGCGTTTACGGCACCTGGAAAGATCTCACCGATAACGTCAACGTGCTCGCGACCAATCTCACCGTTCAGTTGCGCGACGTTTCGAAAGTCGCAACCGCGATCGCCAACGGCGACCTCACGCAGAAGATCACGGTCGATGTCCGCGGCGAAATCCTTCAGATCAAAGACGTGATCAACAAGATGGTTGATCAGCTCAACTCGTTCGCCGCCGAAGTTACCCGCGTCGCCAAGGAAGTCGGCACCGAGGGCAAGCTCGGCGGCCAGGCGGAGGTCAAAGGCGTCAGCGGCACCTGGAAGGACCTGACCGACAACGTCAACGGCCTCGCCGCAAACCTCACCACCCAGGTCCGTAATATCGCGAAGGTTACTACCGCAGTTGCTAATGGCGACCTGTCGCAGAAGATCACTGTCGATGCGCGCGGTGAAATCTACGAACTGAAAAACACCATCAACACGATGGTCGATACGCTGCGATCGTTCGCCGCCGAAGTCGCACGCGTCGCCAACGAGGTTGGTACGGAAGGTAAGCTCGGCGGTCAGGCCGAAGTTAAAGGCGTCAGCGGCACCTGGAAGGACCTGACCGATAACGTCAACGTCCTCGCCTCGAACCTCACTGTTCAGTTGCGCGACGTGTCCAAGGTCGCAACCGCGATCGCCGATGGCGACCTCACTCAGAAGATCACGGTCGACGTCAAAGGTGAAATCCTTCAGATCAAAGACGTCATCAATAAGATGGTCGATCAGCTGAACTCCTTCGCGGCGGAGGTCACGCGCGTCGCCAAGGAAGTCGGCACCGAAGGCAAGCTCGGCGGCCAGGCGGAAGTTAAAGGCGTCAGCGGCACCTGGAAGGACCTGACCGACAACGTCAACGTTCTGGCCGCGAATCTGACTACCCAGGTCCGTAACATCGCAAAGGTTACTACCGCGGTCGCCAACGGCGACCTCTCGCAGAAGATCACCGTCGATGCGCGCGGCGAAATCTTCGAACTCAAAAACACTATCAATACGATGGTCGATACGCTGCGCTCGTTTGCGGCGGAAGTTACCCGCGTTGCCAAAGAAGTCGGGACCGAAGGCAAGCTCGGCGGCCAGGCCGACGTCAAAGGCGTTTATGGCACCTGGAAGGATCTCACCGACAACGTCAACGTCCTGGCCGCGAATCTCACTACCCAGGTCCGCAACATCGCAAAAGTTACTACCGCGGTCGCTAACGGTGACCTGTCGCAAAAAATCACCGTCGACGCCCTCGGCGAAATCTTCGAACTCAAAAACACCATCAACACGATGGTCGATACGCTGCGATCGTTCGCGGCGGAAGTTACGCGCGTCGCCAAAGAAGTCGGGACCGAGGGAAAACTCGGCGGCCAGGCCGACGTCAAAGGCGTGTACGGCACCTGGAAGGATCTGACCGACAACGTTAACGTCCTGGCCTCCAACCTCACCGTACAGCTTCGCGACGTCTCCAAGGTCGCCACCGCCATCGCCAACGGCGACCTTACTCAAAAGATCACCGTCGATGTCCGCGGCGAAATCCTCCAGATCAAAGACGTGATCAACAAGATGGTCGATCAGCTGAACTCGTTCGCCGCCGAAGTTACGCGCGTGGCGAAAGAAGTCGGCACCGAAGGCAAGCTCGGCGGCCAGGCCGAAGTCAAAGGCGTCAGCGGGACGTGGAAGGATCTGACCGACAACGTCAATTTCATGGCCGCGAATCTGACCAAGCAGGTGCGCGGCATTATCAAGGTCGTTACCGCGGTCGCGACCGGTGACCTCTCGCAAAAATTCGTGCTCGAAGCCAAAGGCGAAGTCGCGGGCCTGGCGGAAACGATCAATAGCATGACCGACACGCTGCGAACCTTCGCCGACCAGGTCACGACGCTCGCGCGTGAAGTCGGTATCGAAGGGAAGCTCGGCGGCGAAGCTATCGTCCCTGGCGTGTCGGGCGTATGGAAGGACCTCACCGACAACGTCAATATCATGGCCGGCAACCTGACCAAGCAGGTCCGCGGTATCGTCAAAGTCGTGACCGCAGTCGCGAGCGGTGATCTCTCGCAGAAGTTCGTCCTCGAAGCGCAAGGTGAAGTTGCCGCGCTGGCCGAGACCATCAACGACATGACCACTACGCTGCGCATATTCGCAGATCAGGTCACCACGGTTGCGCGTGAAGTCGGTATCGAAGGAAAACTTGGCGGTCAGGCAAAAGTTCCCGGCGCGGCCGGCACCTGGCGCGACCTCACCGACAACGTCAACCATCTCGCAGGAAATCTCACTTCGCAGGTGCGCGCGATTGCCGAAGTCTCGACCGCCGTCGCGAAGGGTGACCTTACCCGTTATATCACCGTCGAAGCGCAAGGCGAGCTGGCCGCACTCAAAGACAACATCAACACGATGATCGGCAATCTCAAGGACACGACTAACAAGAACCAGGAGCAGGATTGGCTAAAGACCAACCTGGCGCGCTTCTCCAGCTTGATGCAGGGGCAGCGTAATATTGTGTCGGTCGCCCAGTTGATCATGAGCGAGCTGACCCCGCTGCTCGACGCCCAGCAGGGCGCGTTCTATACGATGGAGACCGACGCGGTCGGCGAGCCCGTACTCCAGTTGATCGCCAGCTATGGCTTCGGCGGCCGCAAATCTCTGGCTAATCGCTTTCGCCTCCAGGAAACGCTCATCGGCCAGTGCGCGTTCGAGAAAAAAAGAATACTGCTTCGCGATGTACCTTCGGACTTCATCTATATTGCGAGCGGTATGGGAGAGGCCCCGCCTCGCTCCGTCGTCGTGCTTCCAGTCCTGTTCGAAGGTGAAACCAAAGCTGTTATCGAACTGGCCACGCTCAATCAATTCGGCGCCAATCACCTGACCTTCCTCGATCAGCTCACTGACTCGATTGGTGTTACGCTCAATATCATTTCTTCCGGAATGCGCACCGACGAGCTATTGCAGCAGCTCAAGAAGTCGAATGCCGAACTCGAAGCGCAGGCCAGTGAGCTCAATGACAAAGCCAAGCTACTCGAAATCAAGAACAACGAAGTGGAGCTGGCGAGCCTGAGCCTCGAAGAAAAAGCCGAACAGCTGCAACTCATTTCGCGATATAAGTCCGAGTTCCTGGCCAATATGAGCCACGAGCTGCGCACTCCACTCAATAGCCTGCTCATCCTGAGCAAGATGCTGGCGGAGAACGAGAACGGCAATCTCACGGAAGAGCAGGTCAAGTTTGCGCAAACGGTATACACATCGGGCAACGACCTGCTGTCGCTGATTAACGAGATTCTCGACCTGTCGAAGGTCGAGGCCGGTAAGATGCCGATCGAGCGCCGGATGGTTCGCCTCGCGGAGATCCACGATTACCTTTGGCAGACGTTCCGCCACGAAGCCGCGCAGAAGTCGCTAGCCTTCGAAATAAAAATGGATCCAACGCTGCCAGACAGTATCTTCACCGATGCCAGTCGTTTGCAGCAGATCCTGAAGAATCTCCTCTCCAATGCATTCAAGTTCACTGCATCGGGCGGAGTCGTGATGACGGTGAAAACTGCATCCATCGAGCGTGGCGAACCGATGCTAAGTTTCGTCGTGCAGGATACCGGAATTGGTATTTCGCCCGACAAGCAGAAACTCATCTTCGAGGCTTTCCAGCAGGCGGACGGTACAATCAGTCGCAAATATGGTGGTACCGGACTCGGACTGACTATCAGTCGCGAGATCGCGCGCCTGCTCGGCGGATCGATCGACGTCGTGAGCGCGCCGGATCAAGGCAGCACGTTTACCCTGACGCTGCCAACCACGCGCAGCGGGGCCGAGCTTCCGATCCTCGACGAACGCATCAGGCTCGATGAACGCTTCGAAGGAAATATTCCGGCGCTGCGCGACGGCGCCAGCTTCGAGGGCGCCAAGGTGCTGCTCGTCGATGACGACGCGCGCAACATTTTCGCACTGCGCTCGGTACTCGAAAAGCAAGGTATGAAGGTCCTTCACGCCGAGAATGGACGGGTCGCGCTCGAGATATTGCATCGCGAGCCGGATATCGAAGTTGTGCTGATGGATACCATGATGCCGGAGATGGACGGCCTCGCGGCGACCAAGGCGATCCGCGAGATTAAGCAGTTCGCCACCCTGCCGATCATCGCTCTTACCGCAAAAGCCATGAAGGGCGATCGCGAGAAGGCCCTCGAGGCCGGCGCGACTGACTATGTCACCAAGCCGGTCGAGCTCGAAAAGCTCCTCGCGGTTGTAGACTATTGGCGCACGGGCATTGAGCGCATCGCCCCCGCGATTACTCAGAGCGTAACGACCGATGGGTGAACTGCAACCCGCGGTGCATAGCCGTGCCGGCGTTCTGCTGGTTGACGACGTAAAGGCGAACCTGATCGCTCTTTCGGCGCTCCTGAAGCCGCTTGGGGCGCGCCTGGTCGAAGCGCAGTCGGCACGCGAGGCGCTGCTTGCGATCCAGCGGGAGCAGTTCGCGGTTGCGCTACTCGACGTCCAGATGCCCGAGATGGACGGCTTCCAACTCGCGGCGGCGCTTCGGGAGCTGGAGTACGGGCGCCGCCTCCCGGTTCTGTTCGTGACCGCGATTCACCAGGATGACTCTTACGTGAGGCGCGGCTATGCCGCGGGCGCAGTCGACTACATCACCAAGCCCTTCGACGCCGAGATCGTGCGCGCCAGGGTTCGCGGCTTCGTCGATCTGTTCGAGGGCCGCGAGCGCTACCGCAACAAAGAACTATTTCTGCGCACCAGCGAACGCGATGAGGCCGAGCGCAAGCTCAGTGCATTCGTGCGAATCACCGCGGCCGATTGGGAAGAACCTCTGCTGGAGGGATTCTTTCGCGAGCTGCTGGCCGTCTTGCTGGATGCTGCCGACACCGCGGATTCTGCCGCGATCCTGTTGCGGGAACAGGGCGAGTACGTCGTTCACGCGGCGGCCGGCACTAATCGATCGATCTTTCAGAAAGTCCCCGATCTGGTCGGCGCCCTGGAGTCAAAAGCGACGCCGCCGTTCAGCGTTATCGAATTGTCTGCAACTTCGCCGGTGACGGCGCTGTCCTGCATCCCGTTGATTCACACTGGCGAAATCTACGGTTTCGCTTGTATCGCGTCCTCGCGCGCATCGAGCTTTTCGCCCGGCGATCTTGTGCTGTTTCGCGCGGTCGCTGAGCGGGCAGCCTGGGCGCTCAGCCAGCAACTCGAGCGCCGCCTGTTGTACGATGTGTTCGGCGCGATTCCAGCTCTTATCTCGATCCTGCGAATGCCCTCGATGAAGTGCATCTTCGCGAGCCCCGAATTGCGCGGCCTGACAGGCAAGCGCGATCCCGTCGGTATCAGCGCGTCGGACATGGGAATGGGGTCCGAGGCCCTGGCGCTCATCGAGGAGGCCTATCAAACGGGCAAGGCCGTTTCAGCCGACGAGCTGCCCTTCATGTCGAATGGCTCGGAGCGTTTCGTTCAGTTCACCGCCCAGCCGCTACGCAATCTTGCGGGGCCAATCGATCGTGTTATCACCTTTGCAACCGAAGTGACTTCGCTCGTGAAGGCGCGCAAGCTGATCGAAGAGCACGAGGTCCAGCGGTCTCTGCTGCTCGAAAAGGAACAGACCGCTCGCGCTGAAGCAGAGCGCGCCAATCGCGAGAAAGACGAATTTCTCGCCATGATCTCGCATGAGCTGCGCACCCCGCTTCAGGCCATTTTCGGATGGACCGCGATCGCCCAACGAAAGGCGCCACCGGAGCTGAAGCAGGCGCTCGAGACCATCGAGCGCAACGCCAAGCGCCAGACCAGCCTGATCGAGGACCTCCTCGACGTCTCGCGAATCACCAACGGCACCCTGCGGCTCGATCGCGGCACAATCGATCTCGCCGAAGTGATTAACGCCGCGGTCGACGCGATTCAGCCAGCGGCGAAAGCAAAAAACATCGCTCTTGAGGCTGCGGTTTCCCCGTTTATGGATTTTACCGGCGATGCGGAACGCCTCCAGCAGGTCTTTGGTAACATCCTGTCAAACGCGGTCAAGTTCACGCCGAGCGGCGGCCGAATCAATCTCGAAGCGAAAATTCTTAAAACCGGTTTGCAAATCTCGATAAGCGACACCGGCGAAGGAATCGCCCCGGATGTCCTGCCCTTGATCTTCGACGCGTTTCGCCAGGGCAGCAGCTCCTCGACTCGCCGCCACAGCGGAATGGGACTGGGCCTGACGCTCGCCAAGCGCTTGCTGGAGGCCCATGGCGGCTCGATCGGCGCCGCCAGCGCAGGCCCCGGCCAGGGCACGACCATCACGGTCGACCTGCCCTTGGCGAAATCGGCCAGGGCCGCCGAATCGCGCGGCCCCGAAAACGCAAACAACCAACTGACCAAGGGACCTGGCCTGAGTCATCTCAAGATCCTGGTCGTCGAAGACGACGATGACGCACGTGAACTCCTGTCGGAGATCCTGCATCATCACTTCGGAGCGTCCGTGACGACCTCCGCGTCTGCCGCTCAGGGCATAGCAGTCCTTCAGCACTTCCATCCGGATGTGGTGATCAGCGATCTTTCGATGCCCGAGGTCGACGGCTACGACTTCATACGCGCCGTGCGCCAGCTCGACGCTAAGGCGGGCGGGCACACCCCCGCGATCGCGCTCTCAGCACAGGGACGCGCCGAAGACGGCGGCCGTGCGCTAAAAGCAGGCTTTCAGCTCTACGTATCCAAGCCGGTAGATATCGCGCACCTGGTCGCCGCGATCACCAGCCTCAAGCCAGCGCCTGAGACCTCTCACTGAGTTTATCTCTGCTAGCCGTCTGCGGAGATTGCAGTCCGCGGCCGACCCACATTTGCGCCCGCACCGAAGTTCTCAGGCGTTGATACGGCCATTTAACGTCCTTATAGCATTATTAGATATGTCAAATTGACATGACGCTATGAACAGTTATAAAGAATGAGAAGCGAAACATGTAAGCAGGTCTGACAGAAGGCGTCCTCTGACGATGGTTTAGGTCCATGCCTCGGTCCGGTACGCTCACGCTTCTAGTCTCCGATCTCGTCAACTCGACGGATCATTTACAGAACGCCGGCGATGAAACCGGGCAGAGTTTTTTTCGCGCCCACCACAAGCTCATAACGGACGCGATTAAAGCCTGCGCTGGCGAAGAGCTGCAGTGGCTCGGCGATGGCGTGCTTGCGGCCTTCGACTCCTCGGCGGACGCGGTGCGTTGTGCGATCAAGATCCAGCAGACGGCGCGCCGTCCCGTCGCGAACCTCAGGTTTGAAATCCGCATCGGGATCCATTGCGGCGAAGCCGTGCGCCAGGAGCAGGGATACTTCGGCACAGCGGTCGTCGTCGCGCGGCGCCTGTGCAACGAGGCCGACGCCGGCCAGATTCTCTGCAGTAAGCTGGTCGCGGAACTGCTCAGCTCGCGCGCCTTCAAGTTCCGCCCGCTCGGTCCTTTCAAGCTGAAGGGAATCAACGAACCGATCGAAGCATGCGAGACGCTCTACGAGCGCAACGATCCGATCGCGCTGCTCAATCGAACGCCCTTCGTTGGCCGCGCGCAGCAGCTCAAACGATTGCTTGCGAAGCTCGAGCTCGCCTGCAACAGCCACGGCGCGATCGTGATGCTTCAAGGCGAACCCGGTATCGGCAAGACGCGCCTCATCGAAGAGTTCTCTGACGTGGCGCGGCAGCATCGCACGATCGTCCTGCGCGGCGCGTGCTACGACGGCGAGTTCCAGCCGCCGTACGGTCCGTTCTCCGAGATAATCGCGGACTACGCGCGAATCGCGTCAGCCTCCGAACTGAAAGCTGTGCTACGCGACGGCGCGTCCGCGATGGTGCGTATCGCGCCCTCGCTGCGCCGCCATCTCGGCGATATTCCCGAGCCACAGGGCGCGCTCGACAGAGAGGAAGAGCGCTTCCGGCTCCTGGACGTCGTCGCGCAGACATTGATCGCAGTGTCGCAAAGCTCACCGCTGGTTCTCATTCTCGACGATTTGCACTGGGCCGACCGCGGCACGGCGGCAATGCTGAGTCACGTCGCGCATGTCGTTTCGTCAAATCCGATTCTGATGATCGGCGCGTATCGAGATGCCGAGGTTGACGAACGCCATCCGCTGGCGCCGGTTCTTGCCAGTGTGAGGCGCCTGCCCAACTTTGAGAATATTGCGCTCCAGGGTCTGGCGGGTGGCGAAGTTGGTGAATTGCTCAATATCGTCGGCGACCAGGATGCACCAGCGGAACTCATCAACGCGATCAGCTCCGAGACTAGCGGCAATCCCTTCTTCATCCGCGAGCTCCTGATGCATCTGGTTGAGGAAGGTAAAATATTGAGTGATGGGCAGCAGTGGGAGGCCAAGCTCGATATCGAGTCGCTCGGGATTCCAGACGGCGTCCGTGAGATCGTCGAGCGGCGCGTGCAGCGGCTGTCTGACGACGCGCGAAATTTGCTCAGCGTCGGCGCGGCTTTCAAAGGTGAGTTCTCATTTGATGTGGCCGCGGTGGTCGCCAACCTCGACGAAGCAACCGCCCTCAACGCGTTGGACGAAGCGCTGAAAGCGCAGCTACTGCGCGCGGGCGCCGGCACTGACAAGTTCGACTTCAGCCACGCTCTTATTCGTCACACCCTTTATTCCGTGCTGAATCCGGTCCGGCGCGTTCGACTGCATCGCTCGATCGCCGAAACGATGGAGCAGCACTGGGGCGAGCGCGCCGCCGAGCATGCCGCGGAAGTTGCGTACCATTTCTGGCGCAGCGCATCCGCCTCAGGACGTGCGGACCGTGGCGTCGACTATTCGATCGCGGCCGCCAACAACGCGGAAGCCGCGTGCGCCTATGACGAAGTCGTTGCCTTCCTGCGCATCGCGCTCGAACTGGTCGCGCCGCGCGATCCGCGGCGGACCGATCTGCTCGCTCGCCTGGGCCTCGCTCTCGCGTGGACGCTCAACGGCGATGGCGCTTATGACACCGCGATGTTGGCGAGCGAGCAGATCGCCGCAAGCGAGGGCGACCATGCCGCCGCGGCTTATCTCGACAGCGTTGTCCAGGAGCTCTCTGCGCCGGGACTTACCCGGCATTCCTGGCGACTCGCACGCGAAGGCCTGCGGTTGATCGGCGATCGCCGCGACATGGTCTGGGCGCGGCTGCGCGAGATCGATCTCGCGCGCGAAGAAGCCGAAGACGCCAACAACCCCGGGATCCGCGTCGATTCGCAAGGTCAACGCGAATGGCGCGCCGTTCTGACGACCCTGCCCCGCGAAACGGTCGGGATTCATCGCGCCGATACGCGCTACGATTCGCGGCTCGAAATCATCAACGACAGGAATCCCAACGCCCTATCGCTGCTGCTGCTGGCCGGCGAGTATAAGCGCGCATTGCCGATCTGGCAAAAGGATGCCGGCGACGCGGAGAGCCGCGGCCGTATCGGATGGGCCGTCACCGCGCTCGGCAACGTTGCCTGCGCTCAGATCGCTCTCGGTGACTTCGAGGCCGCGCGAGCGACGATGACACGCGGTCAACTGCTGGTTGCGCGTGTGAGCAATTCACCGTCGGGGCCGAAGTACAATCTGAATCTAATCAGTGCGCATCATGATCTGAGAGTCGCGACCGACGAGGGCTGGGAGCAGTTGCTGCAGGATCCGGGCGGCATGGACGTGCTCAATAGTCCGAAACCCGAAGACAACTGGGCGTTCGCGATGATTCGCGCTTGCGGCGCTTACTTCTTCTCGCGCATCAGCCAGGAGGCGATGGCGCTTGAATGGATCGCGAGCTTAAGAAATGCCTTCGAACGCGGCGCGCCGTGGGAACCGACTTATACGGCCGTCGTATGCGATGCGGCCGCCGCGCTGTGGTCGCTCAATCGTCCGGAATCAGCCTCGATCATCGAACGCTGTATCCTGAACAAGGTTCTCGCGCCTGATTTTCGCTATCCGATGCGCGACAGCCGCCTCTCGCTGGCAAGACTGTGCGCTCTGCAGAAGCGGTACGACGAAGCGCGCGAATGGTTCGCCAAAGCGCGCGGGGTGCTCGACGAACAGGGGGCGCGTCCGCTGCGTGCGCTGGCGGACTACGATGAAGCCACGATGTATTTGCGACGCGGCGTTAACGGTGACGGGCGCAGTGCGCTGTCGCTGCTCGAGGACGCACGCGATCAATTCCGCTCGATCGGCATGACGGGATGGCTGCACCGCGCTGACAACACGCTCGCGCAGGCGATCGCGGCCTAGCCGTCGGCGCTCACTTTACTTTTTGCAG
The DNA here is from genome assembly GCA_035508495.1 of Candidatus Binataceae bacterium. Taxonomy (NCBI): domain Bacteria; phylum Candidatus Binatota; class Binatia (SeqCode); order Binatales (SeqCode); family Binataceae (SeqCode); species Binataceae bacterium (SeqCode). The sequence goes on along the minus strand of DATJMX010000037.1, from coordinate 19,227 downwards.
AAAATCCTTACGTATGGTTCAGTCGGTCCAGGTCTCGCGACGGAACCGTCGATTTGTTGACACATAGTTGAGCTAAGGAGCTCCGACCCGATGCAGCTTAAGAAATTTGCGATGACAACGTCCATGGTCCTTTCGATGCTGGCATCCTCGGGACTGGCCTACGCGGCTTGCGGTCCCAACCCTGGCGTGCCCGGAGGGTGCGCCGCTAAACCCAACCCGTTCAACCTGATCCTGTGCGGACGCTACAGCCTGAGCTTCTCGGCGGCCGGCGTGCCGGTCGGACAAATCGGCGGTTCGGGAGCTATCACCGCCGACTGCAGGGGTAACCTTGTCAGCGGCGCCGAGACGATTACCGATCTTGCGGGCGATGTGTGTCCCGGCAAGCTCGCCGGAATATATTCGATGAATTCCGACGGCACCGGAACCGCCAATCTTTCCTTCATTCCATCGAGCGCCTCGCTCGCCTGTCCGATCGTGGATTTCACGGAGGCCCTCGCCGTTGGGCAGAATGGCGCCATCGTGAAGGCGGTGAACACCAGCGGCGCCGAAGTCACGACCCAGGAGGAGTGGGTAAGGCAATAGCTGAGCGCGCAGTTCCCTTCTCGTCTGCAGATCGGTAAACATTTGGCTCACCGCGGCTCAGCGCGGCGTTTCAAATGGACCGATTGTCTACGAATCGCGTGTCGCTATCACAGTCTCGCGCGAGATTTCGCGCAGGATTCTTCGCAGTTCTGATCGTCGCTCTGGGAATTTCGACGATCCTCGGCGGCGAGGAGGCTTTGGCGCAAGGAGCGCCGCCGCAGATTGCCGCGAGCTCGCCGTTTCAGCCCAATGCCTCACAGCCGGTCGATCCGAAACTGGTCGGCGTCTGGGAAGCCGCAGTGCCCTCGCCGCAGGGCAACGTGATTCACATGCGCGCGCAGATCAATGCCAACGGCACGTTTAAGACCACGTTCCCCGGATCGTCGCCGGTGCCGATCTTCGGCTCCTATGCCGCGCTGCATGGAGTATGGCTCTGGATGACGGCGACGGGCGCATCCGACAGCGGTTCGTACAACTTCACGACCCCGGACCAGGTTACGATGATAGGCAGATATGGCCCGCCGGTAACATGGCAGCGCGTGAGTCACTAATAATCATCAGCTCCTGCGACAAAAGCGCTCCGCGAGTTCGCCGCTTTCAAGTGAGATACATCGTGTTTCTGGCAATCGTGCTTGCGCTTCTGCCGAACGGCAGCGCGCAGGCCGCGACTTCCGCCTTCGTCTCACCGGAACTGCTGAATACTCACGCGATCTTTGCACCTTCATGCTCGAAGATCATCTATTCGTCCAACAAGGATGGCCCGATTCGCCCCTTCGTCATCGATATGAGCGATGCGAAGCGGCCGCAGGTTTCTGCCACGAGGATAACCGGGCAGCGCAGCTTCATCGCCCAATCGCTGGCTCCGGATTGCCGAACGCTGGCCCTCGTTTCCGATCAGGGCGGAGCGGGCGTCTTCGCGGTCTTTCTATATGATTTGAAATTGAAGCAACTCCGCGAGCTTTCGAGCACGACAGGACCAGACGAAGGCGACCCCGTCTTCGCACCTTCGGGACAGCTCCTTGCCTATCTATCTGGCGCGCGGCTGGCGCTGTTCGATTATGCTCAGTCGAAACCCATAAGTGTTCCGTCTTCAGCCTCCCGGTTTCGATCGGTCGCGTGGGCCGATGACGGCCGCAGTGTTTTCATGGAGGATGAGCGCTTCGATATCTGGCAATACGATATTCAGCCGCAACAGTTCCGAAGAATATGGCGAGCGCCCAAAGAGGGATTCTTTCGGCGGATGTTATCGGAAAAGCAAGGGCATCTGCTCTTCACCTCCGATCATGAAAGCAGCTTCAGGCAGATTTATAGTCTCGATCTCAAAAGTGGAGATACTAAGCGCATCTATCCGAGCGATCATGATCAATTCTCGCCGCTTGCATTGGGTAACAAAGAATATACTTTCCGCTCAGATTTCGATGAGAATTTCATCGCTTTCAAACTGGCGGGCGGCGAAAGCCAAGCCAGGTCGCCACTTACGGGAGTCACATACGATTTCTCACTCGATTTCGGCCCTCCACTGTTGTTTTATGCGAGTGACGAACATCCGCTAGGCTTTTTCTGGTTTGAAGGTAAGGACCTGAAGCCTTTACTCACTTCTCGCGTGAATTTCCATCAGCCTCCCGCTATTCCGATTAAGAATTCGCGCGGGATGACGAATTTTCTTTACCTTCCCGGCAAAGAGCCGAAAGCATTGCTCATTTGGCTGCACGGCGGACCTCATGAGCAGGTCTCGCCCCGCTACGATCTCTACTTTGATTTCCTGCTCCACCACGACATAGCCGTCTATGCGATTAATTACCCGGGCTCGACCGGCATCGGAAGTGACTATTCGCTAAGTAACCTTTCCGACGACGCTCAGGCGATACCGATCCAGGTCCACGCCGTTCAAGAAGATATTCGCGAACTCGATCGCGTCAGACCAATCCACGTTCCACGGATTATCGTCGGAGTCTCTTACGGTTCGATCGTGGCGCATCGTGTTGCCGCGGCGAATCCGGAGTTTCAAAACCTGATCGACTTCTCGGGAATCGCGGACCTGACAACCGTTCCGGAACCCGCGAATGTGCCATCGGTGCTGTTCATTTATGGCATCAACGACGAGTTCTCCCGGGCACCCGCCCGACTCGCCCTGCTCGACCGTTACCAGCACAGTTCCAGGTTGTCGAAGCTCGTCCTGCCCGACGAAGGCCATTACATCGGCAGACGCGACAGCATCGATTTGATCCTACGAGCAATCGAGAAGTTTCTACGAACGCCTGAGAAAAGCGCGCAGGCCCGCTGACGCGAGGATGCACGGCTTGACATCGGCCGCGGTGCGAGTTATTTAACCAACAGGTTATTTAACGTAGAGGTTTTCCACCGCCGCCGAGGAGGTCATGTCATGAGCCAGCATCAGGTCGTCTCTCGCGAAGAATGGATCGCAGCGCGCAAGGCTTTGCTCGCCAGGGAAAAGCAGATGTCGCAGGCGTTCGACGAGCTCAACGCCGAGCGCCGCAGCATGCCGTGGGTCAGGATCGACAAGGAGTATGTCTTCGATACGCCGCAGGGCAAGAAAACTCTCTCGCAGCTCTTCGACGGCCGCAGCCAGCTCATCGTGTATCACTTCATGTTCGGGCCCGATGCGAAGGAAGGATGCGTCGGATGCTCGTTCTTCAGCGATCACGTTGATGGCGCGAACCAGCACATCTCCCATCACGACGTGAAGTTCATAGCCGTGTCGCGTGGGCCGCTCGCCTCGCTCGAGGCCTACAAGAAGCGGATGGGATGGAAATTTGACTGGGTGTCATCGGCCGGCAGCGACTTCAACTATGACTTCAACGTTACCTTCACCAAGGAAGCGATGGCGAAGGGCGAGGTTTATTACAACTACGAAATGACCAAGGCAACGACCGAGGACCTGCACGGCATCAGCGTTTTCTACAAAGACGATTCCGGCGCGATCTTCCAGACCTATTCGTCATACGGGCGCGGTGACGAGCGCGCACTCGGCGCGTACATGTTCCTCGACATCACGCCCAAGGGCCGCAACGAGACCGGGCCTAACAAGAACCTTACCGATTGGGTACGCCGCCACGATACTTATTCGAACGGAGCCAAGTGATGAGTGCGTGCTGCGGAATCTCCGACGCCGAAGCGCAGGCGAGCATTCCGCCGTCGTCACGCGTGCGTGCAACACTCGGATGGATCGTGCCGACAGGAATGCTCGCGCTGATTCCGAAATGCCCCGCCTGCATCGCGGCCTACGTCGCCATTTGCAGCGGTTTCGGGATCTCGATTTCGACTGCCAGCATGATGCGCACATTTCTCATTGCCGCTTGCGTCGTATCGATCGTCTACTTCGCGACACGGCAGTTCAGTCGCATGCGCGGATCATCGAGGTGATCGCAGCGAACTTCGCGCAATACTGGAATTTCGAACAGTGATAAGGTGGGCGCCCTCGCGGGCGCCCACTGTTGGTTACTTCCTGGTGAAGACGAAGTGATCGCCCATCTTCGCCTGCACGTCTTCCATGTGCGTGCAGTACTTGTTGAAGCCGCCGTTGTAGTTGCCGTCCTGGCGGCGCTGGAACTCACCCTCGAAGTTGTAATAACCGGGAGTGCATTCCTGGTTGCGGCTGGTCTTGCCGCGATTGTTGATGACTTCCTGCACCCACCATTCCTCGGACTCCGGCTTCACGTCGATCGTGTCGTAGCCGTTGCGCCGCGTGTAGTCGATACACGCGGCGATATGATCACCCTGCGCCTGCAGCATGTCGGTGAGGTTGAACTGGAACGACGCCTGGTAGCCGCCCATGATGAACAGGTTCGGGTAACCCTGCGAGTGGATCCCGACCATCGTGCGGATGCCCTCGGCGTATTTCTCATTCAGCTCGCGCCCGCCCACGCCTTTGATCTGATTGTAGATGCCGGTCTTTTGCACTTCGAAGCCGGTCGCGTAAATCAGCAGGTCGAGCTTGTATTCCTTGCCCTCGAACACCGGGCCGTTTTCAGTGATCTCGTTGATGCCCTTGCCGTGGGTGTCGATGAGATGCACGGTCGGCAGGTTATAGGTCGGCAGGTAATCGTTGTCGAAGCACGGCCGCTTGCACATGAACATGTACCATGGCTTGAGCGATTCCGCCGTCGCCTTGTCCTTGACGATCTCCTCGATACGCTTGTGGATGCGCATCATGTAATCGATGTTGGCGTTTTCCTGCTTGCGGATTTTTTCTTCGCGCGAAATTTCGGTCTGCTCGACCCGCGGTTCCATCCGCCGCGCTTCAAGCCGCGCGCGCTCGCGCCGTTTCGCCTGCCATCCGGGCTGCAACTTCTTCGCCCACTCCTCGTCGGTAGGCCAATCGTCCTTGACGTCGATTGATGATGGTGTGCGCTGAAAGACGTAGAGCTCCTTGGCATTCGCACCGAGCCCGCCGATCGCCTGCACGGCAGTCGCGCCGGTACCGATAATTCCCACGACCTTGTCGTGGAGTTTCTCAAGATTCGCGCCGCAGTAGTCGTAGTCCCAGCGCGAAGTGTGGAAGGAATGGCCCTTGAACTTTTCCATTCCGTTGATCTTTGAGAGCTTGGGCTTGGAGAGCGTGCCGTTCGCGCAGATCACGAACTTCGCCTTCATGTGATCGCCGCGATCGGTCTCGACATGCCACAGCTTCTCGGCTTCATCCCACACCGTCGACGTGACGGTGGTCTGGAACACGGCGAGATCGTACAGGTTGTAGCGCTTCGCGATCATCTGGCAGTAGCCGAAGATCTCGGGCGCCTTGGCGTAGTGCCGCGTCGGCACGTAGCCGGTCTCGTCGAGCAGCGGCAGGTAGTCATACGCGACGACGTCGCAGGCCGCGCCGGGATAGCGATTCCAGTACCAGGTGCCGCCGACGTCGCCGCCGCGCTCCACGATACGGATACTCTCGACGCCGCGCTCGCGCAGCCGCGCCGAGGTCAGCAGCGCCGAGAATCCGCCACCGATGAAAAGGCATTCGACGGTATCGTTGATCGGCGCGCGCGGCTCGATTTCGCCGCTATACGGATCGATCTCGTAGCGCGAGAACTCGCCCGACAGATCGGAGGTGAACTGCCTGGTTCCCTCGGGGCGATAGCCGAGCCGCAGATCGCGTTCCTCGGCGAACTTCTTCTTGATTTCTTCGTAATACTCTTGCGGATGGCGCTCGCGGGCCGGAGCACCCATGCTCGCGAGGAGCGGCTTATCGGGGGCGTTGCTGCTCACATTGCACCTCTTTTAATTTCGGCTTCTCGGGGAAGTCCGAATTTCTCTCATGCAAACCGTAATAGTAGTAGCCCGCAGTTTGCAAACGCGCTACTCGGCGTAGATTCTCCGTATGACTCCCAACGATTCCTGACGAAAGGCATTAAATCGAGCATGAGATTGAAAGCATCGCTCGCAGCAGCGCTTCTACTGATACTTCCCGCCGCCGCTCGCGCTGGTTCCTGGCCCGATACTCCCCTCGCCCGGGTCGAGGCAGTCGCGGTTTTGCAGACCCTCAATGCGACACTGCTCAGCCATCCGAGCGCAACGGTGACGCTCGAGAACTGGTGCAAGGAGCATCAACTTGCATCCGAGCCGCGAATCGTCGCGCGCCATGTGGCTGTAATCGACAAGCCGATCACGGCAAAGCAGCGCCAGGAGCTGGCGATCGGCCCTGACGAACCGGTGCGCTATCGGCACGTCGAGCTCGCATGCGGTTCGCGAGTGCTCTCCATCGCTGACAACTGGTACGTGCCGTCCCGCCTCACGCCGGAAATGAATCACGTACTCGAAACCACCGACATGCCCTTCGGCAAAGTCGTCGCTCCGCTGCACTTCACCAGGCACACGCTCGAAGCCGAGCTTCTGTGGTCGCCGCTACCCGCGGGATGGGAAATGAGCAAGCTGCCGCCGCCGGGCAATTCGCCGATTCAGATTCCCGACGAGCTGCTGCGTCATCGCGCCATCCTCTCGCGCGCGGACGGCAAACCGTTCAGCGAAGTAATCGAGACTTACAGCGGAGCGATGCTGGATTTTATGCCCCCGCATTAACTGGAAGTAGGATTGGCATATGACCCAGTTAGCAATTAAAATCGGCCGCTCGGAGCCCTTGAGATGAGAATCGCGAGCGCGGCGCTCTCAATTCTGACCGCGCTCATATTGATGTGCGCCGCCGGATGCAGCCCCAGCGGCCAGGTGTGCAATAGCGGCGAGACATACGGCAGGTCTCCTGCGCTGCCGGCGCAGACGTGTGACGACTATTACGCGCAACTGCACGCCGAGTGGGCAAACAGGCAATAGTCTCGATTCAAGCCGCGGCTGAAGGCGCACCTTCGGCCTTCAGCACTCTGCTATCTGAGAGTTGGCGGATCTACCTCCAGGTGACGCATGAAGGCCACCGCCGTCGCCGGCAATGCTCCGGTTGGCACCGCCCAGTGAAAGGTTCGCGCGACGGTGAGATCGGCCAGCGGAACTATCACGAGCCGGCCGTGGGCGAGCTCCTCCTGGATACTCCAGCGCGAGACGAACGCGACGCCCAGCCCCGCAGCCACGGCGGCCTTTATTCCCTCCGTGCTGCCGATCACTATTTCGTGCGCGAGCTTTCGCGCATTCACGCCCGCCATGCGCAACGCGCGTTCGGTGACGGCACGGGTTCCCGAGCCAGCTTCGCGCCAGATGATCGGCAACCCAACGACATCAAGCGCGACGCGAACCGATTTCGCTATTCGAAAGATCTCCGGCGCTCGCGAGCTCTCACCCCTGATCAGCACGAGTTCATCCTCGACCATGGGCTTCAGACTGACCTGCGGCGCACGTGCGAGGCCTTCGACCAGGCCCAGCGGACAGGCTCCATCGCGCACGTGGCGCAGAACTTCTTCGGTGTTGCCCACGATGATCTCAAGGTCGATACGCTGGTTGGCGCGACGGAAGGCTGCCAACGACGCCGGCAGCACGTACGACGCGATGGTCGTGCTGGCCGCTATCCTCAACTGTCCTGAAGGGTGGGTGATCCCGGTCACGGCGGATTCCGCTTCCGCAGTAAGACGGGCGATCTCTCGCGCGTACTCATAAAGGCGCACGCCCCTCGCCGTCAGACGCATCCCTTGAACCGAGCGAATAAATAGCGGCGCTCCCAGGCCGTCTTCGAGTCGCTTGATTTGAGCCGTGACCGCGGGCTGCGACAGATGCAGCGCATCGGCCGCGCCAGACACGGTTTTCCGGTCGGCCACCGCCAAAAACGCAGCGAGCAGTCCTGGCTCTATTTTACCGGCAGCGTAGTTCACGATTCGTCAGCTTCTTCTGATCTCATTATCAGTAATCCTGATGGCTCATCCAATAATATGATTTGAATGTCTGATGCCATCGCTCGACCATGAAGGCAGAGGAACAGCGCGATGACGACGAATGGCCCGGACTCCAGCGCATCCAGCAATAGCTCTATCATCAGCCGCCGCGACCTGCTGAAGACTGCAGGCCTGCTCGGCGCGGCAGGAATTTTTCTGGGGCGCGGGACGACAGCATTTGCATCGAATCTCGTCGACCTGCCCTTTGCCAACGGCGAGCGGAGCCTGGCGCGTTTCCCGCAAAAGAGCGATCTGATCCTTCTCCGGACGCGCCCTCCTCTGCTCGAGACGCCCTTCGATCGGTTCGACAAAGGAGTCTTCACCTCCAACGAGGATTTCTACGTGCGCTGGCATCTGCCGGCGATCCCGACCTCGATCGACGTCAGCACGTACAAGTTGCGGATCGACGGGCACGTAAAGCGGCCCATCGAACTGTCACTCGGCGACGTTCTCAATCGTTTCAATCCGGTGCAGATGGCCGCGGTTAACCAATGCTCCGGCAACAGCCGCGGATTCTTCGCGCCGCGCGTGCCCGGCGGACAATGGGGTAACGGCGCGATGGGCAACGCGCTTTGGCGCGGCGTCGCGCTCAAGGAGATCCTCAACCACGCTGGCATTCAACCTGGCGCGGTTCAGGTCCGCTTCGGCGGTCTCGATGAGGGCGAAATGCCGCAGACTCCGCACTTCCTCAAATCGCTGGATATCGAGCACGCGATGAACGGCGAAGTGATGATCGCGTACGAAATGAACGGGGCGCCGTTGCCGATGCTGAACGGCTTTCCCCTGCGGCTCGTCGTGCCGGGCTGGTACGCGACCTACTGGGTCAAGATGCTGAGTCATATCGAGGTGCTCGATCGGCCCGACACTAACTACTGGATGAAGACCGCGTACCTGATACCCGATACGCCCGGCGCCAATATGCATCCGGGTCAAAAGAACGTCACGATGGTTCCGATCAATCGGATGGTGCCGCGCTCTTTCATTACGAATCTGCGCAACGGCGCCGTCGTCCCCCTGCGTCAACGCACAATCGTCCGCGGCATCGCCTTCGGCGGCGATACCGGACTCGGGAGCGTGATGTTCTCATCCGACGGCGGTCAGCATTGGTCCAGCGCGACGATGGGACCCGACCGCGGCAAGTATGGATTCCGCCAGTGGGAATTTGCTTTCGATCCCGCAAGTCCGGGCGAATTCACACTGATGGCGAAGGCGATCAACAGCGACGGCGTCGCGCAGCCGCTCGCGCCCAACTGGAACCCCGGCGGCTTCATGCGCAACGTCGTCGAGTCGGTCCGAGTTCGCGCCGCAGGAGCTTAGCCAATGAATCGGCATACTCGATACGCCGCGCTGTTAGTGGCGGTGATTACTATCCTCGGATCAGATGCGATGGTTCGGCAGGCGCAGGCAGGAGCGCCAGGCTCGGTGGGTGGCCATGGAGTCGAACTGCACTCAGAGTCGATCACGTTGCCGCTCGGCGATCAGACCTTTGGCAAAAGCGCTGGGGCAGAAGGGCTAGTGAGCACGCGCTGCCTGCTGTGTCACTCCCAGGAGATGATCGACACGCAACCACTGCTGACCAAAGACGCATGGCGCGCCGAGATCAAGAAAATGCAGTCGACTTACGGCTGCCCGATTCGCGACGACGAAGTCCAGGGTCTGGTCGATTTCGTCTCGCAGCGCAACGCATCGGAGCAACAGCGCTGACGCGCATCTCATCCGGGCGCATTCCGCTGTGCCGCACCGGATGCGGCGAGGCGGCGATGGCCCGCGATCAGATCGATCGCTTCGATTAGTACGGCGAACGCCATCGCCGAGTAGATGTAGCCCTTCGGGATGTGGAAGCCCACGGAATCGGCGACGAGGCTCATGCCAATCATCAGGAGAAAGCCGAGCGCGAGAGTCTTCACGGACGGATGGCGATTTACAAAGTCCGCGATCGTGCCCGCCACCGCCAGCATGATCACGATCGCAACCACGACCGCCACCACCATGACCCAAATCTGATCGACCGTCCCCACCGCGGTAATCACGCTATCGATCGAAAATACGACATCGAGCAGCACTATTTGCGTGATCACGCTTCTGAAGCTGATCACCGCGCCGGCTCGCGGAGCCTGGTTGCCGGGGGCGCCTTCGACCTGTTCGTGAATTCCATGCACCGCCTTGTAGAGGAGGAACAATCCGCCAACGAACAGAATCAGATCGCGGCCAGAGAAACCTCGGCCAAGTACGAAAAAGAGCGGCTGCGTAAGCTCGGTGATTGCGTCGATCGTCGCGAGCAGCACTATTCGTGCGACCAATGCGAGCGTCAATCCGATCCGCCGCGCGCGCACGCGTTGTTCGAGCGGCAAACGGTCGGCCAGGATCGCTATAAAAACGAGATTGTCGATGCCGAGAACGATCTCGAGAACGATAAGCAGCAGCAGGCTGCCGGCGACTTCAACCACGCGCGCTATCCTGCCACGCGCTCCGCCTCAGCCACAATTACGCAGCTGCGAATTCCGCTACGCGATCCGCGCCAGCGTTTCGGGACGCGGCCGCAATTCCCGGATCCCGCGTCCCAGCCTGCGACGTAACAACAATCGCAGCGCCACGCCGTCAGCGTAGCCGACCTTCGCGGCTATCTCGTCGACGCCATCCGAGGTCACCTTGAGCAGATGGACCGCGCGCTCGACCCGAAGATCCTGAAAATACGAGAGCGGAGACTTGCCCAATACCTTTTGCATCCGCCGCGCGAGCGTGCGCGTGCTGGTCGCCGTGGCGCGCGCGGCCGCATCGAGCGAGAAACCGTGTGCAAGACGCCGCCGCGCCCACCGCTCGAAGCGCTCAACCACCGGATCCGCATTGGCGAGATGACTCGGGATTATGTAGGCAGCTTGCGATGGCCGCGTGTCAACGATGAGATATCTCGCGGTCAACGCTGCCAGCTCAGGGCTGACGCGGCGGATGAGCCATAGCGCCATGTCGAGATGGCTGAGCGCAGCACCTGCCGTGACGAACTGACCTGAGCTCACGATGATCCGCGATTCATCGATCCGGACCTTGGGGTAACGACGCCTGAATAGCGGCGCGAGCCACCACGTCGTGGTCGCTTCCTGGTCGTCGAGTAAACCCGATTCGCCGAGCACGAAGGTTCCGATACAAGCCGCGGCAATGCGGACTTTCTTTGCCGCCCAGTGGCGCAACATCTCGGTCGCTTCGCAGACCTCAGCCCGTGCCAGCGCCGGCTCGAGCGTGTCGGGAGTTTTGAATCCGAGCGCAGGCACGATCACGAGATCCGGCGTCGCCCGTTCCGGGGCGGGAACGACCGGCACGGTCAATCCTTGCGCAGTTTTGATTTTGCGCCGGACGCCAACGATGCTCAGGTCGAACCGCAGCGACGCGATTCCCGACATTTCGGCAAGCTCGTTAGCCGTGACGAACGCATCGGTAACAGTAGCGAGGCCGGTATCGAACACATCGTTGAGCGCGAGAACAAATACCTTCATGGCGAAAACATATCGATTGTTGTCAATATCGCCAATAGACGAAATGCCTCATCGCCACTACTTTCCCGGTCGTACGATCGAATCATCCGCGGATGCGCGGACGGCAGGAACAATCAATGCAAGCGGTTCAAATCATCGGAAGCTTTCTTTCACCATACGTCCGGAAGGTCCTCGTTGTGATGGATCTGAAAGAGATTCCCTACGAGATCGATCCGATCGTCCCGTTTTTCGGTGATGATCGATTTTCAGAGCTGAGTCCCCTGCGGCGGATACCGGTGCTGATCGATGATCGAGTCACGCTGCCCGACTCCTCGGTCATCTGCCAGTACCTGGAAGATCGCTACCCGGAGCCGCGCCTCTATCCGTCCGGCATTGCCGACCGCGCACGCGGGCGATGGTTCGAGGAATACGCCGACTCAAGAATGGGCGAGGTGTTCATCTGGCAACTGTTTAACGAGGTCGCGATCAAGCCCGCGGTATGGGGCGAACGCACTGATGACGTCGCAGTGGCAAAGACGCTCGACGATGACATTCCGAAAGTCCTTGACTACCTCGAGTTACATGCTCCGATCGACTCTTTCATCTTCGGCGACGTGTCGATCGCCGATATCAGCATCGCATGCTTCTTTCGCAACGCCGCCTTCGCACGTTTTCGAATCGACGCGGCGCGATGGCCTCTGACCGCGGCGTATATCGACCGCGTACTGAAGCTCGACAGCTTCGAGAAACTGAAACCGATCGAAGATCGCCTCGTTCGCACGCCGCTTCCGCAGACGCGCACCGTGCTCGCGGAAATGGGCGTTCCCCTAACGAGGGAAACTTACGGGACCTCTTCGCCGCGAAGAGGCTTGATGCGTATTGATTGAAGGGGGCCACCAAAGATTCCTCGGCTTCGATCGGGATGAGGGATTGGACCATTCACTTGTTTTACAAAATCGTCAGTGCGGAAAACCGGCCGCGCTACATCAGATATGCAACTGTTCCCAGGCTTGTTCGCCGCGATCGAAGCGATCGCGGCTCAGCGCGGTCGCGTCGAGCGCGCCGTATTTGTCGGTCGCGATCAGCTCTGCCAGCGCCTGGCCGGCGCCGTAGGATTGCATCACGCCGCGGCCGCTGAATGAGTGCGCTTCATAAACCCTCGCCGCGGCGCGCCCGACGATCGCGCTGCGATCGGGGCTCACCTCGTACAGCCCGGCCCATCCCGTGACGTGCCGCAGCCGTTCCATACAGCTCATTCGCGCGTAAAGCCGCGGCCAGATCTCGTTCATGAAAAATGGCTCGCCGTCGTAGTTGAAGTGATAGCCCGGTGGCTCATCCTCGGGCGAATAGCCGGCCAGGATGTGCACGCCCTCGTTGTGGAAATACACGCCCGAGGTATCGACGATCATCCCGTGGTTGCCGAGATTTGTCATCCGATTGTCAACGAGGCAGATCTGCCGCCGGATCGGCGTGCTGAAGTTGCGCATTCCCAGCTCGCGCAGAACGGCTGGCGCCCATGCGCCGCTGGTCAGCACGATCGAGTCGGCATTCAGCTCGAAGAGGCGCCCTGTCTCCGCCTCGCCGGGGCCATCCTGCGTCATGATACGCGCGAGACCCTCGTCGGTGAGCGGCTCATCGGATTGCCAGCATTCGAGCCGCACGCCCGACGCGCCGGCCTCGATCGCGAGGACATAGACGCGGTCGATAAACTGCGCACCGCGCGCCAGCGCGCGATGCCGATAGTGCTCCTTCAGCAGGTTGGGATTGATGAGTCCGTCGCTCGGCGAAAACGTCGCGCCCGCGATTCCTTCGAGCTTATCGATTTCGGCAACGCGCTGATTCACCTGGGCCGCCGTCAGCGTTTCGATCGGATGGCCGAGGCCGCGCTGCATCGGGACATGATCGAGGGCCTGCGGCCACGTTTCGGCGTCGTAGAGCCACAGGTAGCCCTTCTGCCGGAAGCCAACTTCGTCGCGCACGCGCTCGTAATATTCGATCGACGCGCGGCAGAGCGTGACGTTAACTGGCTGCCACCACGTAGCGCGCACGCCGCCGGCGTTTTTCTCGCTCGAGCTGAGCCGCCCGCTGAGATCGATATCGACCGTGAGCGTCCTGAGCCCCCGCTCCGACAGCGCCATCGCAAGCGAACTGCCGACGATACCGGCGCCGATCATGATCACGTCGAATTTCTCGTGCGGGTCCACGTAATCGAGTCTAGCAAAACCGCATCTCACAACCTCTTGTCTCGTGTGGCCGATGACTGCCAAGTTTAAAATTCGATGTGTACGCTTGCTATCTACTTTCAGGCGACTGCCGACTATCCCGTGGTGATAGCGGCAAATCGCGACGAGTTTCTAAATCGCCCCGCCGACAATCCGACGACGCTCTTCATCAGTCCGCATATCGTCGGAGGCAAGGACCTCCAAGCCGGAGGCACCTGGCTCGGGATGAACGAGTATGGCCTCGTGGCCGGGCTCCTCAACCGGCGCGCGGAGAACGGCGCCAACGAGCAGGCGCGCTCACGGGGGCTGCTGACGTTCGACGCGCTCAAGCGCGCGTGCGCGGCCGAGGCGACGGCATTCGCCTCGCGCGAGCAGGCCTCGAACTACAATCCCTTCAATCTTCTGTTGGCGTCGCGCGAGGCGGCGTTCGTTGCTTACAACCGCGTGGGCGCGGCGGCGATTGAGATCGTATCTCTGCATCCCGGACTGCACCTGCTTTCCAACCTCGACGTGAACGATCTCGAATGTCCGAAGATCAGCGCCTCGCACGCGAAGTTCGCTGCCCTCGGCGAATCCGAAGCGTTTCGCCGCGACCCGCTCTCGTGCCGCAAGGAACTCGCCGCCCTGCTCGCCGATCACAATACGCAACTCGATCCGCGCAGCGGCCGTCCCAACGCGCTATGCCTTCATCTCGACAACTACGGCACGCGATGCTCGAGCATGATTTTCATCGGCAAGGAGCCGGGCAACGTTCATCACTTTTTCGCGCCCGGGCCGCCGTGCCGCACTGACTACGCGCCCGCGATTGTGCCGGCTCAGTCTTCGGCTTCGAAATAGGCGGTCGCGGCGGCGATCACGAAGCAGGCAATTGCGATCATCGCGCAGGCGAGGAAAATCGACGCGAGGAACGGCGGCTCGATGACGAAGAACAGGATTCCGCCCGAGACCAAGGCCAGGATCGCCGCGATCACCGCGACGTAGAGACACACCTTGCGCAATTGCGCCATTGAAAAATGCCGCCCTTGACGGCGGCCTTACCCCTACTATACGCCCGTTATTCATTCCATCTGGGGAACCCTATCTGATGACCTTGTACAAAAGGACTCTGGCCGTGGTGATCGCGCTCACGATTTTCGCCGCGGCGCCGCGCTCGCGCGCGCAGCAACTCGGACAATCGGGGCTCACCTGGCAGCAGCGTTTCCTCGGCATCATCCCGCTCATCAAACCCGATCCGAAAGATCCCGTCGTCGTCACGGTCAATGGCACGGCAATCACGGCGGCTGAGATCGGCGACTTCGCGAAGACCGAGGCCTCGATGATCAACGCCACCTCAACCGAAGAGAACAAGGCGGTCTGGAAAGATGCGACCGAGAACCTGATCAATCGGACGTTGCTCTACGAGGAGGCGCAGCGCCGCAAGATCGCGGTTTCGGACGGCGAAGCGGCGCAGCGCGCGCGCGAGTTCCAGGTCGAAAGTCCGGGCGGGGAAAGCGTCGCACAGGGCAACGCACCCGATCCGCAACTGCTCGACGGCGTGCGCGAATCGATGATGATCGAGAAGATGCTCGATACCGATTTCAGTGCCCAGCACGCGCAACCTACGGAGCAAGAGATCGCGCAGTACTACGATCAGCACAAGGACCTGTTCATCAAGGATCCGGGCGCGGTGCGAATCGCGCATATCGCGGTGAAGCTGCCGCCCAACGCGACCGACGCGCAAAAGAAGGCAGCCTATGAGAAGATCATGAAACTCTACGCCCAGGCGCAGAAGACCAAGGACTTCGGCGCGTTGGCCAAGAAGGTCTCCGAGGACACCGAAACCGCCCCCAAGGGCGGCGATCTCGGCACCTTCCGCCCGGGACAATTGCCGCCCGTGGTGGACAAGCTGGTGTTCTCGACCCCGGTCGGGCAGATCTCGCAGGTAATTGAATCGAACCTGGGCTACAGCTTCATCAAGGTAATCTCGCGCCAGGGCGAGACCTACGCGCCGCTCAGCGAAGTGAAAGCCAAGATCGCGATCATGCTGCTCGACTACAAGGAAGAGGACCTGGTCAAAGCGCTGGTCCGCAACCTGCAAAAGTCGGCCAAGATCGATTTCAGGAATCCACCCAACGCCCCCGCCGGCACTTGATGGACGCGTCGAAAGTCGATGCGCTGATTCGATCGATCAATCATGCGCGAGACGTCGAATACACCCTCGTCGAGCGGGCCAACTCCGGCGAATCGGGCGCATGGATCATCGTCGATCCGGCGGAACGCCGGTTCATTCTGAAGGCCGGCAGCGGCGTCGAATTCCGGCCGAAAGTTGCTGCGGACATCACAAAGACGTTGCGCAGCCTCGATTATCCGGCACCTCAATATGAGCTAATCGGCTCGTTCGAGGAGGATCGCTACGCGATCCAGGAGTTGATGCCCGGAGCGCGTCTGCTTGACAGGGAGTTGACGCCGCAAATCATAAGCCGTCTGGTCGAGCTCACTCGCATCCAGCGCGGCCGCTCGGATTCTCCCAACGCTCAGTGGAAAGCCGAGCTGAAGCGCTCACTGACGGAAGGGTTCCAAGACTACTGCCGCCTCGACGCGCTGCGCGAGGACTCTCCGGACTTCCTGCAGTTTCTACAAGGGATTGTGGAGGCGAACCTCGATGCGCCGCATCCCGCAAACGACATCGTTCACTGGGACTTTCACCAAGGCAATATCCTTGTAGAAGGCAATCGCGTGACCGGCGTGGTCGATTGGGACGGCGTGCGGACGGGCGACGCGTCTTTCGATCTCGCGACCCTGCTCTTCTACCTCTATCCGCATCCTGAAGTGAGAAAGCCGTTTCACGACGAGGCGTTAGCACATTCGAGCCGCGGCGCGTTTCAGATTTACCTGGCGCATATGATCATTCGTCAGCTCGACTGGTCGATTCGTAACCATCCGCCGCCGACACTCGCCTATTTTCGCGGGATCGCCGACGGCATCGTGCGTGACTTTCTGTCTTAGCGCGTCAGAGAGTTATCGGAACACTCAAATCGAACCGAACAGCCGCTTCAATTTCGGCGAATCCAAAATCTCCCGCTTTGCGAACACGATTAGCGTCGAGCGACTGTTGGGACTGTCTTCGACGACAAACCCTATCTTCTTCGCGATTGCTATCATGCGCGGGTTGGACTTCTGAATATTGGCCTTGATTGTCCTGAATTTCCGCGGCTTCAGATCGATCAAAAGATTGGACAAAAGAAGTTTGAAAGCCGGTCCACCTCGGTGGGTGGCCTCGATTTGAATCGATGAAATGTACAGGTCTTGAAGGTCGGTTAAATCATCGCAGTAGTCCGCGTATCCGACGACTTCTTGCGCCTTTGTAACGACAATCATTCGATTCGACGGGTGGAACAAGGTAACTCTTCGCCGATCCTCCGGGAAAGCACGCCCGACCGCGCTAAGAATTGCCTCCATGTTCTTTCGGTCTAGAGCGATGATTTTTTCCGCTAGAGGACTGCCCTTAAGCGATTCACCCTTAACAAGCAGAATTGAATAGCTCGCGGTTTCGCTCATCGGGTCATTTTATCGAACGCGCAGCGCCGAACATCATCCGGTCGAGCGGCGCCATGCGATAATCTCGGCGGCGGCCGATGCGGCGGCAAGACCCTTGTTGAATTTGTCCTTGCCTGCGCGCTCGAGAGCGTGACGGAGCTCGAGCACGGGCAGGATCTCGACAATGATCGGAATGTCGATTTCGACGCTAAGCCGCGCGAGACCGCTGAATATCTCCCGGGTGATCATTTCAAAATGGAAGGTGTCGCCTTTCAGGATGACGCCCAGGCAGATGATTGCATCGAAGCGTTGGCCCACCTTACGGACGAGATGATGCACGGCAAATGGCAGCTCGAACGCGCCGGGCAGCCTATGCTCGGACACCGATGAGCAGCCGGCGTTCGCCAGACCGGTTCGGCACGCATCCGCAAGAGATTCGACAATCTCCGGATACCAGCGTGACTTGAGGATCGCGATCTTCGCGCCCTCAATCCGGGGGATTTTCGTCTCGTCGATGCCCTGCTGCATCACCCGCACCTCGCGCAAAGCCGCTGCGATCCTCCCGCGCCCCACGCCCGATCGGGATCACAACAAGCTCGCGTGACAGCTCCGTTCGAGCGTATCTCGCGCAGTTCTCGCCGACGGCATCGTGCATGACCATCTGTCGTAGCGCGGTCGTCAGCGCGCCGCGACCGAGCCCACATCGCTTTGCTGCTCAGCATTGCCCTTCCTGGCATCGAGGATCGCATGCTTGCGCATCCCCCAGAATATCGCGAACGCGCGATCGGCCGGGTAGAGCTTGAAGCGCGAGAAATCGCCCGGCGCATCGGTCTGCGAGAGCAACACCTGCCGATCCTGCAAGACGAAAATCGCGCGGTCGTAGCGCGCTGCGATTTTTCCCATCATGCCGCCCAGCCAGCCGTCGTTGGTCGTGCTGCGATAGCGCGCGTACAACCAGGTGTGCGTTTCGTCGACGGGGGTCAGAAAGTAGTTGACGTAGAATCCGCCGAAGTCAATCAGCGCGATCGCGGGGAGCGTGAATTTCGCCTTGATCGCTCGGTCGCGCCGCAGCCTGCTCGGCGTCTCGTAGCGCATCGTCGCCGAGAACGAGAGGATCCCACTATCGGCAGTCACTTCCATCTCATCCATCCGCGTGCCGATTCCCGGAAGCATCGCCTTGTGAAGAATGGGGAAGTGATGAAAGTCGAGCAGGTTTTCGGCGATCCGAAGGTACGGCACATTCAGCGTATAAGTATATTCCGCGGCGCCGACGCCGGGTTCGCTCGCGCCGGGAATCCACGGCACCTCGCGCGATGGCTCGCCTTCGCCGCGCCACTGCCAGACGATCCCGTGCTCTTCGCGGACTGAAATCAAGGACAGATCGAATCCCGCGGGCACTGCCGCGCCCACGCCATTCGCCGGGATCAGCACGCACTTGCCGTCGGCGTTGAAACGCAGTCCGTGGTACGGACATTCCAGGCACCCCGCGCGAATCTTGCCCGGACTGAGAGCGGCCGCGCGATGAGAGCATCGATCGGGAAAGGCAACAACGCGGCCGGCGGCGACTCGCCACAGCACTAGCGACTGTCCGAAGCGCATCACGCCAAGCGGCTTGCGCTGAACGACGCTCGAACTGGCCGCGATCGGATACCACCCCGGCACGTGCTGACTTTCAGTTGGCGAATCGTGTTCAGGCGAACGGTCGTGGCTCATGACTTCTTCTCCCCGGCGCGGCGGCGCGGCAGCATTCCGTTGATCGTCATTCGTACGCTCTCGGCGATCTCCGCGCGCATCGTTTCGAGCGACAGGTCCTCGCGGGTCGCAAACGCGATCGTCCAGGTAAGGCAGATCCCATAGAAAAGTCCCGCCGCCCGCGGCGAATCGAGATTCGCGTCGATCGATCCCTGCTTCTTGAGATAGTCGAGCATCGTCGTCAGTTGCGCGATCAGCCGCATATCGAGCGCGAACAGGCGCGCGCCCATATCCGGCGACGCAATCGCGGCAACGAACAGCTCGCGCCACAGCCGCCGCTCACCGGCAGTGATGCTCTGCACCATCACCTCGGTCAGCGCCGCGATCGCCTCGACGGGATCGTCGGGAGGATCGGCGAGAATA